>NZ_QUDY01000016.1:0-50515 GCF_003477745.1 Clostridium sp. AF35-15
AAAGGAGCTTCCTGTATAATAAAAAGCGTAGACGTTGAAAATTGAAAATACCTCAGAGTACAATAAGACTACTGACTGGCAGGTTAGTAAAAATCTTATTATACAGAGAGGTATCTACAATGAAGTCTAACACACAGAACGCAAAAATTGAAGCTATTACAGAAAAAACTTTGGTACTCGGAATTGATGTCGGAAGTGAAATGCACTATGCCAGAGCTTTTGATTACAGAGGAATCGAGTATTCGAAGAAGCCATTTAAGTTTAGCAACACAGAGGCCGGATTTGTGACATTTAAGGAATGGATCCTGGACCTCAAAGAAAGACATGAGAAGGATAAGGTGATTCCAGGTATGGAACCGACCGGGCATTACTGGTTCAATCTTGGAAAGTTTCTACAGGATAATGAAATGAAACCGGTGCTTGTAAATCCTCACCATGTGAAAAAATCAAAAGAACTCGACGACAATAATCCGACTAAAAATGACCGTAAGGATCCGAAAGTTATAGCAGGATTAGTTAGAGAGGGACGTTACATGATCCCATATCTGCCGGATGGTGTTTATGCTGATCTTAGAACAGCATCAAACATAAGATTCCAGTTACAGGCGGAACTTACAAGAATTCAAAACAGGATCAGTCGTTGGTTCAATATATATTTTCCTGAATATAAGACGGTATACGGAAAGTCGGATGCCAAGAGCGGAATGCTAATCCTTAAAACAGCACCACTCCCTGAAGATATCCTGACGTTAGGTATCGATGGAGTGAACCAAATCTGGCGTGATGCGAAGTTAAGAGCAGTTGGAAAGGCGAGGGCGAAGATCCTGATAGAAGCTGCTGAGCACAGCGTTGGAAGCAAAGAAGGTGCGGTGTCTGGAAAAATGGAAATTCGAATGCTTCTGGAGGACTATGAATCCAGAAATACGCGTCTACAGGAAGTTATGGTTCTAATTGAAGAACTGGTAAGAAAGATTCCGATGACTGAAAAGCTGTTAGAGATCAAAGGTGTGGGAATCAGGACAGTGTCAGGATTCCTTGCAGAAGTAGGTGATATCAGCCGCTTCAACAATCCGAAGGAACTGCAGAAACTTGCAGGATTGGCATTGGTTGAAAATAGTTTGGGAAAGCACAAGGGCGAGACAACAATAAGCAGACGAGGTCGAAAGAGACTTATATATCTACTCTTTGAGGTTGCAATGTCACTTGTGTCGAAGAACCAGGAGTTCAGGGAACTCCATAATTATTACACAACCAGAAGACTAAATCCATTGAAGAAAATGCAGTCACTTATGGCAATTGCAGCTAAGCTGATACGAGTCTTTTATGCCATTCTGACGAAAGGTGTGGATTATGATCCGAAAAAGATGGTCAGTGACATCAAGAGACCAGCAGTTTATCTACAGGCTGCGTAAGAAAGATAAGTAACTGTAATGGAGGCTGTCATGTGGACAGCCACTGAATCAAGCGGAATGTAACAGATAACGTCCACTGATCACAGTGCTGGAACAGGAAGCGAGTCAGTAATCAATAATACAAAGAATGAGCCAGTAGTCGGCAGAAATCATCACCAAGGGGCATGACCCCGTAAAGGAGCATAGCTGACACCCTGGTTATGGGTAGGCAGAACGAAGGAAGTTAGGACCTCTGGAGACAGAGATGATCCTGGTGGATATAGGAGGTTAGCTGCCATAGAGGGAAGGGCATACGCAAGACCAGTAAAGCGAAAATCAATGACGTTTTATTTCGTATACCATTCAACCGCTATTTCAGTACCTGATACATCGAAATGCTCATAGCTGTGGCTTATTCACTGAGATATGAAAGGTTGAAAAACCTTGAATTTTCAATAAAAAACACTTGATTATATGAGGAGGAGATCTGTATGCGACTGGAAGAACATCCTGTCCTGGATTTTGACCGGGGAGAAGAGGTCGTTTTTTACTATAACGGTCAGCCCATCACCGGCTTTACCCACGAAACCATCGCCGCCGCCCTGCATGCGGCTGGCATCCGCACACTGGGACACAGTCCCCATCTGCACCGTCCAAGAGGTCTTTTTTGTGCCATCGGCAACTGTTCCTCTTGTTTCATGACTGTAGACGGTGAGCCAAATGTCCGCGTCTGCGTGACCCGCGTAAAGGCCGGCATGAAAGTGGAAGAACAGCACGGAAAGGGGGTTGTCCTATGATCAAACAGACCGAAATTCTCGTCATCGGAGGCGGACCGGCGGGTCTCTCTGCTGCCTGTGCCGCCGCCGAGCTGGGAGCCAGCGTCCTCTTATGTGAGCGCGATTACCTCCCCGGCGGTCAGTTAGTCAAACAGACGCACAAATTTTTTGGTTCCGAAAAACAATATGCCGGAGAACGCGGCATCCACATCGGAAACCTGCTGATAGAAAAAGCGAAACACCATCCAAATATTGAAATTTTGACAGAAGCAACCGTGCTGGGAATCTATGAGGACGGCATCGTTACTGTTTTTTATCACGGAAAACACATGAAAATCCGCCCATCCAAAATCATTCTCGCCACCGGCGCTTCTGAAAAGTTTCTGGAATTTCCCGGCAATGATCTTCCCGGCATCTACGGTGCCGGTGCCGTGCAGACCCTCATGAATGTCGCCGGCGTCAAACCGGCTGAACGTGTTTTAATGGTCGGTGCAGGCAATATCGGTCTGATTGTCTCCTATCAGCTGATGCAGGCAGGGGTTGAGGTTGCCGGCATTATCGAAGCCGCCCCAAAAATCGGCGGTTATCTGGTCCATGCCTCGAAAATCCGCCGCTCCGGTGTTCCTATCCGGACTGGCTATACGATCGAAAAAGCGTATGGAACCGATGCCCTTGAGGGCGTTGTCATCGTACAGGTTGACTCCCAGTTCCAGCCTGTCCCCGGCACGGAAGAGACGATTCCCTGCGATACGCTCTGTCTGGCAGTCGGACTGGCTCCGCTGACCGAGCTTTGCTGGCAGGCTGGCTGTGATATGGCATTTATCCGCGAATTATCCGGGCATATCCCGCTGACCGATGAAAACCTGGAAACCTCGGTTCCGGGCGTCTATGCAGCCGGCGATGTTTCCGGAATCGAAGAAGCCTCTTCCGCTATGGTGGAAGGCCGTCTCGCCGGATGTGCCGCTGCCGAAAGCCTCGGCTATGAGCCTGTCCGGGCGGCAGCCGAAAAGGAAGCTGCCCGTTCGGAGCTTTCTGAACTGCGCTCCGGTCCTGCCGGTGCCAGAATTTTAAGCGGTCTGGAAAAAGCCCGTAAACTTCGCCTGGAGCATGACATATGCAGGAAAGGAGGCGCGTCCGTATGTTAATTCAGACAGGAATCCCGGATAAAGAAGCCATTGAAGCAGTTACGCCGAATGAAACACGTTTTTTAAAGGGCGCCGTTGCCATCGCAGAGTGTTTTCAGAAAATCCCCTGCAATCCCTGTACAAAGGCCTGTGTAAAAAAAGCAATCCACATCGAGCCGGATATCAACGAGACACCCAAAATTGATTTTGATGTCTGCAATGGCTGCGGTGCCTGTATGCTGAAGTGCCCGGGTCTTGCCATTTTCATCGTTGATAAAACATACAGCCCGACCGAAGCCCTCGTAAAGCTTCCGTTTGAATTTCTGCCGCTTCCTAAAAAAGGAGAGCTTGCCTGCGGTCTGAACCGCTCCGGCGAAGCTCTCGGCTGGTTCCCGGTCGTACAGCTCATCCAGGGCGGCGCTAAAAATAAAACCAACATTGTCTGTCTGGCGGTTCCGAAGGAACTTGCCATGGACGTTCGGGCAATCAAAGTAGGGGGGTATCAAAATGGATGATAAAAACACAATCCTCTGCCGATGTGAAGATTTAACCCGCGAGGACATTTTAAAATGTATTCAGGATGGTTACCGCACCATCGACGAAATTAAACGTGTAACCCGCGCTGGAATGGGTCCCTGTCAGGGACGTACCTGCCGGATGTTGATCGCACAGGAACTCTCTTCCTATTATAAACTTCCTCTGGAAGAGGTCCTGATGCCAACCTTCCGCCCTCCTGTCAAACCTATCAGCATGGGCACTCTGGCAGACGCCTGGGAAGAAACCGTCCGGGACGGGGATGAAGGTTCTTACGGATCCTACGATCCGTCTGCTACAAAAGGAGGTGGCTGCGAATGAAAAAAGCCTACGATGTCATCATTATCGGCGGAGGCATTATTGGATGTGCCACCGCATTTGAACTCGCCAAGCGTGGAATCACGGACATCCTCCTGATTGAGAAACGCTTTCTGACCTCCGGCGCAACGGGCCGCTGCGGCGCCGGTATCCGCCAGCAGTGGGGATCCGAGCTGAACGCGCGGATCGCTCTGGAAAGTACCCATATCTTTGAACATCTGGAAGAATATACCGGCTATACGCGCAGCTGCGGTCTCCATCAGGGCGGCTATCTTCTGGTTGCTTATACAGAAAAAGAATGGGCACAATTTCAGGAAAACCTCAAAGTCCAGCATAAGCTCGGCATTGATTCCCGCGCCGTCGATTTAAAAGAAGCAAAAGAGATTGTTCCATACCTGAATACCGACGGTATGTTTGGCGCTACCTTCTGCCAGAAGGATGGTCACGCAGATCCGTTCCAGTGTACACAGGCCTACGCACAGGGTGCCAAACGGATGGGTGTTGAATTTCTGACCTACACCGAGGTCACCGGGCTTCAGACGAAAGCCGGACGCATCCACGCCGTTGAGACAACAAACGGAACCTTTGAAGCCAGAACCGTCATCAACTGTGCCAACGTCCATGCGCCAGAGCTGGCTAAAATGGTTGGTGAGGATATTCCTGTTACCTCGGAACGCCATCAGGCGCTGGTAACCGAGCCGGTTGCACCTCTCATCGACTGCATGGTTATGTCCTTCCACCGTTCCTATTATGTCCAGCAGACACCACATGGAAGCTTCGTCATGGGCATCGGTCCCCACGAAGCCCCCAGCTACAATTTCAATTCTTCCTGGCAGTTTCTGGAAAAGAACTGCGCTGTCATGTGTGAAGCACTTCCGATTCTGCGGAAACTGAAAGTGGTCCGCCAGTGGGCTGGACAGTACGATTTAAGCCCGGACTGCAACCCTGTCATCGACGAGGCGGCTGAGGCAAAAGGATTTTACAGCGTCTGTGGGTTCTCTGGTCACGGTTTCATGGTCTCCCCCCGCATCGCCATTCTCATGGCAAACCATCTCGCCGGGCAGGAGGACAGCATGGATATCAAGTTATTCAGCAAAGAACGCTACAAAACCGGCAAGCTCCTCCTGGAGCCGGCGGTTGTATAGATATAGCATAAACGCAAAAATCGGCAGTAAACGAACCAATTTTCGTTTACTGCCGATGCTTTTACGCCTCTTTCGTCCCTTTATTCTTTCGATCCAGAATAACCAGAACCACAATCAGCGCTGCGAATCCCACGCCGGTTCCCACCCAGCCATTGGCGGTAATTCCGGCCGCCAGATAACCGAGGAAACAGCACGCCGCTACGCACAGCACATACGGGATCTGGGTCGATACGTGGTTGATGTGGTGGCACTGGGCGCCAGCCGACGCAAGGATGGTCGTATCCGAGATCGGGGAAACATGGTCGCCGCAGACCGCACCTGCCAGAATCGAAGCCGTCACGATTGTAAGGCTGTTCATATTTTCAGCGCCAACCACCGCAAATGCAATCGGAAGCAGAATACCGAAGGTACCCCAGGACGTACCGGTCGAGAACGCCAGCCCCGCCGCGATGACGAACATCAGGGCCGGCATCAGGGAGCCGACCAGCGCATTGCCGCCCACTACCTCTTTGACATAGCCGCCGATGTTTAAGTAATCCGCACTGCAGATACCAGACAGAGTCCAGGCAAGGCACAGAATCATGATCGCCGGGATCATCGCCTTGACGCCGATCGTGAAGGATTCACAGAACTCATTGAACCGGATGACACGGCGGATCATGTAAAATGCAAAGATAAACACCAGTGTGAAGAAGGAACCAAGCACCAGGCTCAGTGCCGAATCACAGTTGGCGAACGCCTCGACCAGACCAACGCCGTCCAGGATGCCGCCTGTATACAGCATACCGCTGACGCAGAACGCAATCAGAACCAGGATCGGAAGAATCAGATCGATAACCTTTCCGTTGCCGGAGATCTCCATCGCCTCCGCCTCGACCGTCGTCTCTTTTCCGGTCTTTTTCACCTGTTCTTCATAGCGTTTCATCGCCGCGAAATCAAAATCGCCTGCTACCAAAAAGAGCATGAAGCAGATCGTGAGAAGCGCATACAGATTAAACGGAATCGTGTGAAGGAACAGACTGAAGCCGTCCACTCCGCTGTCCTCCGGAAGCGAAGAACCGACCGCTGCCGCCCAGCTTGAGATCGGCGCGATGATACAGATCGGCGCCGCCGTCGCATCGATGATGTAGGCTAACTTCGCACGTGTGATCTTGTGCTTGTCCGTCACCGGACGCATAACCGTGCCGACGGTCAGGCAGTTAAAATAGTCATCCACGAAAATCAGCATTCCGAGGAACATGGTTGCAAACAGCGCGCCCTTCTTCGTGCGGATCGCGTGGGACGCCCACTCACCATAAGCCTTCGACGCACCAGACTTTGTGATCAGTGCTACCACGATGCCGAGAAATGCCAGGAAAAGCAGAATGTTGACATTGCCCCCGATCTTCTCGCCCATGATCGCGATCATTGTTTCCACCGCATGAAGCGGATTTGGACCCGTAAATAAAAACGCGCCCGACATAATACCTATCAGCAGAGACAGGTACACCTCTTTCGTAATCAATGCAAGCGCAATGGCTACGATAGGCGGTATTAAAGAAAAAATCGTACCGCTCATAATTACCCCCTTATGGATTATCTGTACACATTCGGGCAAATTCTGCCCGTTTTTGAGCACACTATATCTACATAATAAATGTCCCCGGGCACTTTGTCCAGCGTCCGGGGACATTTTTTCATATTTTCTCTCTTTTTACTTTCTTTTCCTGCTTTTTACTCTGCTTTCTCCAGCTCTGCCAGTTCCAGAGCTGTCGCCTCGTATTTGGCAAGAATGACATTTTGAATCATGTCTCTGGTTTCCGAATTAATCGGGTGGGCAATATCCCGGTATTCTCCATCCGCAGCCTTACGGCTCGGCATAGCAATAAAAAGTCCTTTCTCTCCCTCAATAACCTTGATATCATGAACCACAAATTCATTGTCAAGTGTGATGGATACGATGGCTTTCATCTTACCTTCCTTCTCTATCCGCCGCACTCTTACGTCTGTAATCTGCATACCCATTTACCCCTTCCGTCTGTTCTTTGATGTACCCTATAATGTAAACCGCTCGTTCTTCTCAATGACAATCTTTACATCTTCCGGCGTACCGATGTGCGTCGTGTTGGCGCGGATCGTATCACGGCTCTCTACAATACAATTCTCAATCACTGTATTGTCCCCGATGTAAACATCATTTAAAATAACAGAATTCCGGATGATACAGTTATTGCCTACATATACCTTCTTAAACAGAACCGAGTTCTCCACCGTACCATTTAAGATACAGCCGCTGGATACCAGGCTGTTCTTGACATTTGCACCCGGATTGTATTTTGCCGGCGGAAGATCATCTACCTTGGAGTAGATCTCCGGGTATTCCTTGAAGAAATAGTGGCGTACATCCGGTTTTAGGAAATCCATGTTCGTCTTGTAGTACGAATCAACCGAAGCGATGTTGCTCCAGTAAGTTCCTAACTTATACGCGTAAATGCGTTTGAGGTTCTTATATCTGACTAAAATATCGGTAACAAAATCATACCGATCCTCTGCTGCACAGCGCTCCAGAAGTTCGATGAGCTGACGGCGGCGGATTACATAGATACCGCAGGAGATCATGCTGGAGGTCGCCAGCATCGGTTTTTCCTCAAAATCTGTGATACGTCCGTCATCATTTAACTTCACCAGACCGAAGCGGGTAACGTCCTCCTCCGGAGGCATCTCCTTGCATACTACGGTAATATCCGCTTTCTTTTCAATATGATACTCCAGTACCTTGCCGTAATCCAATTTATAGACACAGTCGCCGCCTGCAATGACCACATACGGCTCATGACTTTTCTTTAAGAAATCGAGGTTCTGATACAGCGCATCTGCGGTACCGCGGTACCAGTCGCTGCTCTCTGCCGTGATCGTCGGTGTGAATACATACATGCCGCCCTGCTTACGTCCGAAATCCCACCACTTGGAAGAACTCAAGTGCTCATTCAGGGAACGGGAGTTGTACTGCGTCAGTACCGCCACACTCTGGATGTGGGAATTGCTCATATTGCTCAGAGCAAAATCGACACTGCGGTAGCTGCCTGCGATAGGCATCGCTGCGATGGCTCTCTTATTGGATAATTCTCTCATTCTCTTGCTGTTGCCGCCAGCTAAAACAATCCCGATCGCTCTCATTGTATTCCACCTGCCTTTATGATATAATCGCCGCTCTCCAGCTCGCCGCCGTGATAATCGTCTGCCGTCGTCACACCGGAAATCGCTGTGTTCCGTCCTATCTTCACTCCATCCGGTATCACGGAGCGCTCTCCGATCGTTACCAGATCGAACTGATATACCTTCTTGTCGTACTTGCTCTCGGCATATTCTCCGACGCCGACCTCGGCATTCTCACCGATGGTAACGTCCTCCGCCACGATCGCCTTATCCACAACCGTGCCAGCGCCGATCGTCGTGCCCTTCATGATGATCGAATCACGGATCACCGCACCTTCTCCGATCGTAACGCCTGCTCCGATGACCGAGTTAATGACTTCGCCGTATACCTCGGTGCCCTCGCCGATGATACTGCGCTCTATCTTGGACTGCTCCGATATAAATTGTGGGGGAATAATATCGCTCTTCGTGTAAATCTTCCAGTATTCTTCATACAGGTTGAACTCTGGAATGATGTCGATCAGTTCCATGTTTGCCTCCCAGTAGGAGCCAAGGGTTCCGACATCTTTCCAGTAGCCGTTGTACTCGTATGCGAAGATACGTTTTCCAGCTGCATGGCAATACGGGATAATGTGCTTTCCAAAATCACATCCAGGCTCGTCCGAGAGCTTGATGAGCGCTTCCTTGAGCACCTTCCAGCTGAATATGTAAATACCCATGGAAGCTAAATTGCTGCGCGGATTCGCCGGTTTCTCCTCAAACTCCGTAATGCGGTTGTTGTCATCGGTTATAACGATACCGAAACGGCTTGCCTCCTCCATCGGAACCTGCATCGCCGCGATCGTCACATCCGCATTGTTTGCTTTGTGGTATTCCAGCATTACCTCGTAGTCCATCTTGTAGATGTGGTCGCCGGACAAAATCAGCACATACTCTGGATTGTACGTTTCCATGTATTCCAGGTTCTGGTAGATCGCGTTCGCCGTACCGGTGTACCAATCGCTTCCTTTGCTCCGCTCATACGGCGGAAGTACCGTCACACCACCTACGTTGCGGTCCAGATCCCACGGAATACCGATTCCAATATGTGCATTCAGCCGCAGCGGCTGATACTGGGTCAGAACGCCTACCGTGTCCACTCCCGAATTGATACAGTTACTTAACGGAAAATCGATGATTCGATACTTTCCTCCGAAAGAAACCGCAGGTTTTGCTACTTTTTGAGTTAAGACACCCAGACGACTGCCCTGTCCGCCTGCCAACAGCATAGCTATCATTTCCTTTTTAATCACGATATCACCCCTCGATGCTCACATATAATGTGTATTTTAAACCTGTTTTTATTATAACATACTTCACGAAAATAGTGAACAAATTTTTAATAGAATTTGTCCCAATTTTGTACATTTTCCGACATTTTTCGTTCCTTTTACATAATATTTTCGTAATTCCGGGATGTGGAATCTACCTTTGATTTTCCCATGGATAACCCCACGCTTCGCTTGGATATGCAGATGCAGTATTAAGTTCCCGTCATTTTGCTGCCCAGTGAAAAAGACTGATAATTTTTTCCTTCTATCCCCCCAGATTTTCCCTCCGTCCCTTGAATCTACAAGGAAAATACAGTATAATGAAAGTTAAACACGGTCTGCACACTGCAGGGCAGTCCGCATGAGAAAGTTTATTTTGCAAAATAAGGAGTTTACTGAGATGAATTTAACCACTGTAAGAGAAATTTACCGTTCCAGAGAGACGTATCTGGACAAAGAAGTTCAGATCGGCGGCTGGGTACGAAGCGTGCGCGGTTCCAAGAACTTTGGCTTCATCGTTGTGAGCGATGGCAGCTACTTTGAGACGCTTCAGGTTGTTTACCATGATACAATGCCGAACTTTGCGGAGATCTCCAAGTTAAACGTAGGCGCATCCATTATCGTAAAAGGTACCCTGGTTGCGACCCCGGAGGCAAAGCAGCCGTTCGAGATTCAGGCGACCGAGGTAGCCGTTGAGGGACCGTCCGCTTCGGATTATCCGCTTCAGAAAAAACGCCACAGCCTTGAATATCTGCGTACCATCTCCCACCTGCGTCCGAGAACCAACACCTTCCAGGCTGTGTTCCGTGTACGTTCCCTGGCAGCTTACGCGATCCATCAGTATTTCCAGGAGCGCGATTTCGTGTATGTCCACACTCCACTGATTACCGCAAGTGACTGCGAGGGCGCCGGTGAGATGTTCCAGGTTACCACGATGGATCTGAACAATGTTCCGAAAAAGGACGACGGCACGGTTGACTACTCCCAGGATTTCTTCGGAAAACCAACTAACTTAACTGTCAGCGGTCAGTTAAACGGCGAGACCTACGCGATGGCATTCCGCAATATCTACACCTTCGGACCGACCTTCCGCGCAGAGAACTCCAACACGACCCGTCATGCAGCTGAGTTCTGGATGATCGAGCCGGAGATGGCATTTGCGGATCTGAACGACAACATGGAAGTTGCCGAGGATATGTTAAAATATGTCATCCGCTACGTCTTAGAGCACGCACCGGAAGAGATGAATTTCTTCAACCAGTTCATCGACAAGGGACTCCTTGACCGCTTAAACCACGTATTAAATTCCGAGTTCGGTCATGTAACCTACACCGAGGCTGTCCGCATCCTCGAAGAGCACAACGACGAATTCGACTACAAGGTATTCTGGGGCTGTGACTTACAGACCGAGCATGAGCGCTACTTAACCGAGAAGATCTTCCAGAAACCGGTCTTCGTTACCGATTATCCGAAGGAGATCAAGGCATTCTACATGAAGATGAACGAGGACGGCAAGACCGTTGCAGCGATGGACTGTCTCGTACCGGGCATCGGCGAGATCATCGGCGGCAGCCAGCGTGAGGACAGCTTAGAGAAGTTAGAGGCGCGTATGGACGAGCTTGGACTCAAAAAGGAGGACTACGATTTCTATCTGGATCTGCGTAAATACGGTTCCGCAAGACACTCCGGATTTGGTCTTGGATTCGAGCGCTGCGTGATGTACTTAACCGGCGTTTCCAACATCCGTGATGTCATCCCGTTCCCGAGAACCGTAAACAACTGTGAACTGTAAACAATAAGCAACTATGGGGCTGTCGCAAATACTGGAATCCGCTTTCTGCTATTTGCAGCAGTCCCTTTTCTATTATTATTTCAATATGTACATACGGAGTGACAGACTCCTGAAAGGGGGAGAGAATGTGAAATTTATCCATACCGGCGATATCCACTGGGGCATGTCCCCGGACAGCGACAAGCCGTGGAGCCGGGAGCGCAGCCGCGATATCCGCGATACGTTTACCGCCATCATCGCCAAGGCAAAGGAACTGCGCGTGGACTGCCTGTTCATCGCGGGGGATCTGTTCCACCGCCAGCCGCTGCTGCGCGACCTGAAAGAGGTCAATTACCTGTTTTCCACGATCCCGCAGACACAGGTTATCATCATCGCAGGCAATCACGACCGGATCCGCAAAAATTCCGCTGTTTTAAGCTTTTCCTGGGCTTCCAACGTGACGTTTCTGGAAAGTGAGGATGTCTCATCCGTCTATTTTGAGGATATCAACACCGAGGTGACCGGCTTTTCTTACTATACTGCGGAGATCCCGGAGCCGCGCCTCGATACTCTTGAAGCGCCGGAGGATGGAAAAATCCACATTCTGCTGGGGCACGGCGGCGACGCGAACCACGTCCCGATTGACCGGGCGGCGCTGGCTTCCTCCGGATTTTCGTATATCGCACTGGGGCACATCCACAGGCCAGAGATCCTACTGGACAAAAAGATGGCATACTGCGGTTCCCCGGAGCCGCTTGATAAGACCGAGACCGGCAGGCACGGCATCCTTTACGGCGAGATCGACCCGGAAAGCTGTCAGGTAACGACACTGGACTTTATTCCGATGGCGAAGCTCCGCTACATCCCGCTCATCGTCCGCGTCACGCCGGATACGACCAACACGGAGCTGTACTTAAAAATTGCCCATGAGATCGAACAGCGCGGCAATGACAATATTTTCCGCTTCAAGGTGCAGGGCATGCGCGATCCCGATATTTCCTTCGATCTGGACGCCTTAAAGCTGCGTTTCCGCATCGCGGATATCATCGATGAGACGGAACCGCAATACGATTTTTCCGCCCTGTTTGCCGAGCATCCAAGCGATATGATCGGCTTTTACATCCAGGCACTGAAAAAACCGGACATGAGTCCGGTGGAGAAAAAGGCGCTGTTTTACGGCATCCACGCCCTGCTTCTCACCACCGATGAAAGGAGTTAGCTTCCATGCGTTTTCTTGATCTTTATATCAGTGGGTTTGGAAAATTTCATGACACAGCCGTCTCCTTTGAGGACGGGTTAAACGTCATTTACGGTAAAAATGAAGCCGGCAAATCCACGATCCACACCTTTATCCGCGGCATGCTCTTCGGCATCGAGCGTCAGAGGGGGCGCGCCGCCAGAAACGACATCTACAGCAAATATGAGCCGTGGGAAAACAGCGGCACCTACGAGGGGCAGCTCCGGCTTGAATCCGACGACGGCACCATTTACCGGATCGAGCGCTCGTTCCAGAAAAACAAGAAGGAATTTACCGTCATCAACGAGACGACCGGACGCGAGGAACCGGACGGCCGCGCCGTATTGCAGGAAATTTTGGGCGGCATGAGTGAAACCATGTACAACAACACCATCAGCATCAGCCAGTTAAAGAGTGCGACCGATGAAGGTATGGTTTCGGAACTGAAAAACTATATTGCTAACATGAATACCTCTGGCAATATGGCGCTCAATATCACTAAGGCGACCGCCTATCTGAAAAATCAGCGCAAACAATTTGAATCCCAGTTAAGCCCGGAGGCTTCGGTCAACTATACCTCCCTTCTTAGCGAGATCCGCGCGCTGGAACGCGAGCTTTCTTCGCCAAAATATGAGAATCAGTTACAGGAATACTCAAAGCTGCGTGACTCGGTTCGAAATGAACTGGAACATCAGAAAATAGAAAAAGAAGATTTATCCGACCGGCTGCAGAAGAGCCGTCAGGTACTGGATGAGTTTTCCTTTACGGATGAGGCGTCCATCGAGGCGTACCGCAGTCAGGCTGAAACACTCTACCAGGACTATCAGCATGCACAGGTGTCTTCCTCCAGCAAGGGATCCCGGTTTTTCCAGGTGTTTTTCTTTATCGCAGCGGCGATCTGCGCCATCTGCGCGGCATACTGCGGATATCTGGCGTTCTTCCCGCTTCCGTCCCCGTGGCTGGGAGCTGGTCCCACCGCCCTCATCTTTGGCGTCGCTGCTCTTGTGCTTCTCATGCTGGGAATCTGCGTCACACGGCACCGGAGCCGCCGCAGGCAGGAGGCGGAGAAAAGCGCCTCTGTTTTATCGGAGATTTTGCGCCGCCACCTGGGCGAATCCGAGATTTCGGATGAATCCATGAAGCTTTTGTCCCAGCGGCTGGACCGCTTCATCACGCTCTGCCACGCCGTTACAAACTCGGAGGATTCACTGGTAAAACGTTCCGAACAGATCTCGGCGCTGATGGCAAAGCAGAATGACTGCAGCCTTGTCATCGAGGAACAACAGCGCGTCCAATGGGAGTTAGAAAAAAAGCTGGAGCACCTATCCGCCTGCAAAGACCGGGCAGCGGCGCTCAAACACATTTTAAATGAAAATGAGCGCATCCATCAGGAGATCGCCTCCGTGGATCTGGCGCTTGATACCTTAAAAGAGCTTTCCAC
Source organism: Clostridium sp. AF35-15 (assembly GCF_003477745.1). Lineage (NCBI taxonomy): Bacteria > Bacillati > Bacillota > Clostridia > Eubacteriales > Clostridiaceae > Clostridium > Clostridium sp. AF35-15. Next base: position 14,183 of record NZ_QUDY01000016.1, read on the forward strand.
GACCATCCGGGATTCTTTCGGCCTGTACTTAAATAAGACTGCATCCGACCTGATCGCCGGAATTACCGGCGGAATTTATTCCAGCATCAGCATCGATGAGAACCTGAATGCGTTTTTAAACACCCGCCGGAAGCTGATCCCGCTTGAACAGGTCAGCAGCGGCACCGCCGACCAGATCTATCTGGCGCTGCGCCTCGCCGCCGCCCACTTTATCCAGGGCGATGCAGACCGGCTGCCGCTCATCTTTGACGACAGCTTCGTCCTCTACGACGACGAGCGCCTGAGAACCGTCCTCAAATGGCTGCCAAGTGCCTATTCCGGGCAGATTCTTGTATTTACTTGTCATGAGAGGGAGATGCGGGTGCTGAAGGAAGAAGGAGCTGCGGTGCATGAGGTGCGGTTGTAGGACCCTTTTCATACATAACCGTGACGTTGCCTGTTTCCTATGACATTAAAAAGAACGCCATTTTCTGACATGTACTGGTCCGGAAATGACGTTCTTTTTGTTTCTATTTTAAAGGTCTATTTTTAGTCCCGTATTCCCGCCCGATACTTCGCCAGCAGCTTATTGATACGTCCAGTCGGATTTAACAGCTCGCTTAAGGAGGCATCGTGGTTCAGGTTATCGATGATGAGCGCGATGTATTTGCTCATATCGACGCTGATATAGTACGGTCTGGAGAGAAGCTCCGGTGTCTGGTATACCAGGTTGGTGGTCAGGACGCGGTCGATCAGACCGTTCTCATAGTACTCGTCAAACTTCTGCAGTCCGTTGGTAAACAGACCGAAGGTCGCACATACGAATACCTTTCTCGCCTTGCGGCTCTTTAATTCCTTCGCTACATCTAACATGCTCTCGCCGGAGGAGATCATATCATCGATGATCAGGACATCCTTGCCCTCTACGCTGGATCCCAAGAACTCATGAGCAACGATCGGGTTGCGTCCGTTGACGATCCTGGTGTAATCGCGGCGTTTGTAGAACATACCCATGTCGAGTCCCAGCACGTTGGAGAAGAAGACAGCGCGGGACATACCGCCCTCATCCGGGCTGATGACCATCATGTGATCGCTGTCAATCTCCAGCTCTTTCTCATTTTTCAGCAGATATTTGATAAACTGGTAAATCGGCTGAACGGTCTCAAAACCCTTGAGCGGAATCGCGTTCTGGACACGCGGATCGTGTGCGTCAAAGGTAATGATATTCTCAACGCCCATATCTACCAGCTCTTCCAGTGCCAGCGCGCAGTCTAAGGACTCACGGCCGGAGCGCTTATGCTGGCGGCTCTCATACAGGAACGGCATGATTACGTTGATACGGCGTGCCTTTCCGCCTGCTGCCGCAATGACACGTTTCAGATCCTGATAATGATCATCCGGGGACATATGGTTTACCATGCCGCACAGAGAATATGTCTGGCTGTAGTTGCAGACATCCACGATCAGATATAGATCATCGCCGCGCACCGACGCCTTGATCTCGCCCTTTGCCTCGCCGGAACCAAATCTCGGTGTGTTTGCCCCGATGATGTAGGAGTCTCTCTGATAACCTGAAAATGCGATCGACGTCTTGTGCTCGCTCTCGCGCTCATTTCTCCAGTCCACCAGATATTTGTCTACCTTACCTACCAGTTCCTCACATCCCTTTAATGGAATCAGTCCCAGCGGACCTACCGGTATCGTCTCAATGATTTTCTCTTCGTACAGCATTTTCCATTTTCCTCCAGCCTGTTTACTCTCTGTTAATTCGCTTTTTTTGCATATGTTAGCGCATTCTAACGTCTCTTTTATATCATTATGTCCCTTATAAGTCAACCCATTACCGGTTTTCCAGCTTTTTTCGTATCCGGATATCCTCGCCGTAGAGCGGAATGATCTGATACTGGCTTATGATCCGTGACATGACGCGATCGGTAAACTCGTCGCGCATCTCATTGACCGGCAGATTGGTGGAAATGATCGTGCCTTTCTTCCGGTTTAAGCGCTCGTTGACCACATAGAAGAGCTGGGAAGTCGTAAACGTATTCACCAGTTCCGTCCCCAGATCGTCGATGATCAGCAGATCGCACTCTAATAAATACTGGGAGCGGTCGCGATCCTCATCGGTCGCATCATTTGCGAAGCGGTCCCTTGAAAATATCTCATACATCTCCACCGCTGGGAGATACACGACGCTGAAACAGCGCTCAATCAGCTCTTTCGCGATGCAGTTGCTTAAAAACGTCTTTCCAAGCCCCGTTTTTCCGGTAAATAAGATATTTCCCTTTTCTTCTTTAAATCCGTCCACATAGCGGTGGCAGAACGCCGTCACTTGCTCCATATACGCGCGGGCAGTCTTGCCGCTACGCGGATCGATCTTCGTGTCATCAAAATAATCATAGGAAAAATGAGAAAAATTTTCCCGCTCCAGCACTTCCCGGATATTCGACTGGGCGTATAACAGATCGATCTCCCGCTGACGGAAACAGTGGCATTTTTTGCCGTCTTTGTACCCGGTATCCTTACAGTTCGGACAATTATACTGCATCTCCAGATAGTCCGCCGGATAGCCGTAGGCGCTCATCAGCACCTGGCGCTGCTCTTTCAGGTCTGCGATTGTCCCTCGCAGACGTTTCACCGCGTCCGCATCGCCCGCCAGAAGCTCTTTCGCGCTCTTGACCGCCGCGGCGGCGATCGCGTCGTTCATCTCCCGGACCGCCGGTATTTTCTCATAGACCTCATCAACCCGCGCGTCCAGCTCATGTTTCTTCTGAAGCTGTGTCCGGTTATAAACACGCATGATCGATTCATACTGCGAATTACTGAGTGCCATCGTCCCCTCCTGTCTTCTGCGCTCCGTTTATCATGCTCCATACCATCTCGTCGTAATCATATCCGTGTTCCTCCAGATTGTGGAACCGGTTGGAAGAACGGCTGCTGCCTGCAGACGCCTGCCGGCGCTTCGCCCCGCCTTCTTCCTTCCGTTTTTTATCTAGCTCTGACACATCCCGGAAGCTCTTGACCCCGGCATTTTTCCAATCCCGCAGGATCTTGTCTGCATAGTCAAACGACGGTTTATGTATCTGCCGGATCGTGCGGCTGCACGCCTCGACGATCAGCTCGCGTGTGAAACCGTACTCCCAGAACCATTTTTCGATAAATTCACTCTCGACCTCCGCCGGGCTCCGGTCCGAAAGCCCCATCGCCCGCATAACCGCGAATGAACCCTTCGTGTAGCCTCTGCCGCTCGCTTTCGCCTGTTCCACATCCTTGATGCCGCGCTTATGCCAGCCGAGCGCCACCTTTTCCATATAGCGCAGGCTGGTGTGGTGGTTCTGCACGCAGTACTCAATCAGGTATTCCAGCAATTCCCCGGAAAATCCCAGATTCGAATAGAGATTTCCAAGAATCTGGCAGTCCGTCGGTGTGAGCAGCTTGTTTAAATACTGCTGGGCAATATAAATAAGCTGCTTAAACGACTCATCCGAGGTCAGGCGTGACATATCGCAGGCTGCGGCTTCCCGCGCGGCAGTTTTTGTAGATGGCGCAAAGGAACCAGCGCCTGCCAGGGATTCCGTTGAAGCAAAAACCGGCGAAATTTGCTGTCCCGGCGTCTCCTGAAACGATCGCTGTGCCTCTTCACCGACTTCCGTTCCCAGCACCCCGGCTCTCTGCCAGTATGCCAGCGCGCGCTGCACGTCCGCCTCCGTGTGGTTGAGCGCGTCCGCGATCTGTCCGATCGAGACTTCCTCCTGCTGGTGGCGGAGCAGGTACAGATATACCTTCACATATTCTCCACTGGCTCCCGCCATATATGTATCAATAAATACGTCCGGAACCGGCGTCGCGCCCACCGCCAGCCGGTTTTTGAGTCCTATTCCCATCTTCTAACTTCCCTCTTAGCCATTCTGCGTTCTCACATTTCCTGTTACCATTTATCTATCAGCAGCCTGTGGCTGTGTGAACCGTTCAAACTGCTGTATTTTACTTTCATTTTAAAATATTCTCTATTTGTTCCATCTAAATCTTCCTGTTTTCTTACTTTTCCACCGTTTTTATTTTGTTTCCGGACTTTTCCACAGTTTTGCTCCGGACAAGACAATTTTCATCCATTTATCACAGGCTCACTGCGTCTGTTCCTATCATAACATACCTTTTTTTAAAAAGAAATACTCCTAATTATGGTTCGCGACCGACACTTTTAGACCGATTTTTCCACTATTTTGATTGTGGATAATGTGGATAATGTGGAAAAAGCCTTCAAGAATCCTCAAAAAACAACCCTGCCCCCGACAAAATCCTTATTTTATCAACATTTTCGGCATTTCGCCATTTTCACATTTAGGCGCAAAAAATCCACATAGTTCCTTTACATAATATGTTGAAAACTATGTGGATAATGTGGATAACTATATGTACTCTGGGAGTGCATCTATTTCGCAAGGAGGTTTTCCCCTACATTTACAACGTCTCCGGCGCCCATGGTTATCAGCAGGTCACCCTGTGCACAATGTTCCATGACAAATTTTTCTATTTCATCGAACGTCGGCAGATACCAGGCTTCTTTTCCTTTTTCTTTTAGAAGCTTCACGATATCCTCCGAGCTGATGCCCAGTGTGTCGGTCTCGCGCGCCGCGTAGATATCCGCCAGAATGACCTTATCTGCCAGTGAGAGCGCCTCGGCAAACTGCGGCAGAAATGCCTTCGTCCGCGTGTAGGTGTGCGGCTGGAAGATGCACCAGAGTGTCTTGTGTGGATAGTTCTGCGCCGTCTTTAAGGTAGCCTCGATCTCATGCGGATGATGCGCATAGTCGTCGATGATGGTAAATCCATTTACCTCACCCTTCTTTTCGAACCGGCGGTTGGTTCCAGTAAAATGTGCCAGTCCCACGCGGATGGCGTCCATGGAGATGCCATTTTCCAGGGAAACAGCGATGGCTGCCAGCGCATTGTATACATTGTGCTCACCTGCCACACCGAGCGTCAGGCGCTCTTTCTTCTCACCGCCGATATAAAGATCGAAGGACGGATGCGCGTAATCGTCATACTGGATATCACCGGCACTGTAATCGTTGCCGCGGCTGTGACCAAAAGTAATAACCTTGCCTTTTGCCGCTTCTATGATCTCCTGATAGTTCTCGATATCGCCGTTGATGACAATCGCGCCCTGAGCCGGTACGCGCTCGGCAAACAGCTTGAAGGAATGACGGATATCCGCCAGATCCTTGAAGAAATCGAGATGGTCTTCTTCTATATTAAGAATGACCGCCATCGTCGGGTAGAAGGATAGGAAGCTGTTGGTATACTCACACGCCTCCGTCACGAAAAATTCCGGTCCGCCGACGCGGATGTTGCCGCCGATCGCCGGAAGGATGCCGCCGACCGAGATCGTCGGGTCATTTTTCGCCTGCAAGACAATCTCCGTTACCATTGAAGTGGTTGTCGTTTTGCCGTGTGTTCCAGCAATCGCGATCGCATTTTTATAGTTCCGCATCATCTCGCCCAAGAGCTCTGCACGGGTCAGCATCGGAATGCCGCGCCGTTTTACTTCCTGAAATTCCGGGTTATCCGGGTGAATCGCTGCGGTATAGACAACCACATTGATGCCATCCTGGATATTCTCCGCTTTCTGTCCGATATATACCTTCGCGCCGCGCGCCTCCAGGTTATCGGTCAGCTCCGAACGGTGTGCGTCCGAGCCGGACACAGTGAATCCCTCGTCCATCAAAATCTCTGCCAGTCCGCTCATGCTGATACCGCCGATTCCGATGAAATGGACGGATTCTGGTTTATTAAAATCAATCTGATATACATTCTCACTCATATTTGTGCATTCCTTCCCCGCCGCAGGCGGTTTTTGTTTTCGCAGACGCCATAGAAAAACGATATGGAACCGCGAGGCATTGTGTTTTCACGTCCTTTTAATTTAACTTCTTTTACATGAAATTGTCAATATAAGGCAAAAAAAAATAAAAGATACACGCCAGCCATCGCACTGCGATCCGTCTGTAACATGCATCTTTTATATCATTTAAGTTATGTCTTTTTCTTAGCGTCCCGTTGCCAGACACTTGCCGAACAGCATGGTTTTATAACGGTTTAACGCCGCCAGAAGAATGCTTCCCAGCACGCCGATTGCCAGCACCTCGCCGATCCCGACGGTCAGCATCATGAACGGAATCAGATCCTCAGAGCCGTATGCAAACCGGAGCACCCACGGTACAATGATCGTGTTGGCCAGGATCGGCGGTACACATACTAAAACCTTGCTTCTGCGAAGCGCATAGGAGCCGACTGCCCCGATCAGGGTTGCCAGGCTTCCGAATACGATATCCAGTCCGGCTGCCCCGCAGAACAGATTGGATAAAAAGCATCCGACAAAGAGTCCCGGAATCGCTGCCGGGGTAAAGAACGGCAGGATGCAGAGTGCTTCCGAAATACGGAACTGCACTGGTCCGAAGCTGATCGGTTGGAATGCCATCGTCAGCGCTACGTAGATGGCCGCGATCGCCGCGCCATACGCCAGAAAATACGTGTTTTTCAGGTTGTTTTCTTTCATATTCAATTCTCCTTTAGTTTTGTTTTACGAGTGGAAGGTCACGAACACTCGATTCATTTTACGCCGGAAATCGGCGGCAGCCCTGTAAGACCTTGTTTTTGCGGGCTTTGCAACGGGTATGAGTATAACATAGAGCAGATAGAAATACAAGTTTTCTTTTCGCTTATCGCCACTGCAAGTTCTGCCACTGGCCACACGGAACACGGGCAAAAATTTTTTCTCTATTTCTCTATCACTCTGCCATAAAAAAGCACTTTCCCTTTCTTTCTATCTCCTGTATAATAGAATCCACATGATTTTGTGCCGGATGCTGCACAGACAGTTGAATCATTCGGGAGATATTGCATTTGCACATTTGACTCAGCTCCCCGACACTCGTCAACCCCATTTCATCATCACAAAGGAAGTATGTATTTTATGAAAGCACTCTATGAACGCTGGACAGCCATCAGCCTGCCTAAACGAATTCTGGGCGGCATGATTCTCGGCGCTGTCCTGGGAATGATGATTCCGCAGGCAGTCGGACTCTCAATCCTTGGAAATCTATTTGTCAACGCATTAAAGGGCATCGCGCCCCTGCTCGTATTTTTCCTTGTTATCAGTTCCCTCTGTCAGGCAAAGCAGAGCCACGGCGGCATCATCCGCACCGTTGTCTGCCTTTACCTGTTCAACACACTGCTCGGCTCTGTGATCGCGGTCGTCGCAAGTAAACTGTTCCCGATCACCCTGACACTTGCACAGGCTGCAGAAGAAACCTCTGCCCCACAGGGAATCGCAGAAGTCCTGCAGACACTTTTATTAAATGTCGTAAAGAACCCGATCACCTCCATCGCAGAGGCAAACTACATCGGTATCCTGGCGTGGGCGGTTCTCTTCGGCGTGGCGATGCGCGGCGCCAGCGAACGCACGAAAGAAATTATGGACAATTTTGCGGCGGCACTGTCCAAGGTTGTTACCTGGATCATCAACTTTGCCCCGTTCGGTATTCTCGGACTTGTGTTTGACACTGTATCCACCAACGGTTTACAGGTATTTACCGAATATGGACGGCTTCTCGCCGTGCTGGTTGGCTCGATGCTGTTTATCTACTTCGTAACCAACCCGATTCTCGTATACTGGTGCATCCACCAAAACCCGTTCCCGCTGATTTTCAAGTGTCTGAAACGAAGCGCGGTCACCGCCTTCTTTACCCGGAGCTCAGCGGCAAATATCCCGATCAACATGGAAGTCTGCGAGGAAATGGGACTGGACAAAAATACCTACTCCGTTACCATCCCGCTCGGTGCGACCATCAATATGAACGGTGCGGCTGTTACCATCACCGTCATGACGCTGGCGGCAGCCAATACGCTGGGAATTCCGGTGGATATTCCGACCGCCATCATTTTAAGCGTCCTGTCGGCACTTTCCGCCTGCGGCGCATCCGGTGTTGCCGGTGGTTCCCTGCTCTTAATTCCGCTTGCCTGCTCCTTGTTTGGCATCTCCAGCGATGTGGCCATGCAGGTCATCGGTGTCGGATTTATCATCGGCGTGGTGCAGGATTCCGTCGAGACCGCCCTCAACTCTTCCTGTGATCTTCTGCTTTCCGCAGCGGCACAGTTTAGGGAGTGGAGAAAAGAAGGACGAGAGATTACCTATTAAAATTATATTATATGCATATTGAAATCAATTTTTCCATATGCTATAATGCCAATAGGCAAACGAATGACAGTACTCACAGAGTACACAAAAAGCCCCCGGTGTGTGCTGACACCGGGGGCTCGCCTTTTTTGAAAAGGAGGCTTAAACCTTTGCTACCTACTCATCTCCATCCAGCCACTTACAAATATAGTAAGCCACAATGCTGGCTATCACAGAGAGCACGAATGACAGTATTCCTCCCACACAGTACACCCCCTTTCCGCACCTGTCTAGGGGTGGTAGCTGTATCAGTATAACACAGAAATTAATCACTCGCACTATATTTGTGCTTCTGCATCTTTTTTAATTGCATTTTAAAAGCGGCTTGATTTTTTCCAGCCGCTTTTATCTTATTTATTCTTCTTATAGATAATCCACAACCCCCGCAATAACAATTCATCATCTAATTCTATCTGATGCCGGCACAGCGGAATGATTTTTCTGGCAAGACCGCCGGTGGCTACAACGGTGGCTTTCTGGCCGAGTTCCTCTTCAATCCGATCTACCATACCGTCGATGCAGGACGCATTGCCATAGAGCGCGCCGCTCTGCATACATTCAACCGTATTCTTGCCGATCAGGCGCTTTGGCGGGTCAAGGCTGATGCGCGGAAGCTGGGCAGTCCGGCTGGTCAGGGAATTCATCGATACACCTATTCCCGGCAGAATCATGCCGCCGATGTACTGCTTGTTCTCATTCACCACGCAGATGGTGGTTGCCGTTCCCATATCGATCAGAATGAGCGGCACCGGATACCGGTTGATTCCCGCGACGGCACCGACGATTAGATCGGTACCGACGGAGGACGGATTGTCCATCAGCACTTCCAGACCGATATTCATATCCACATTGACGACCAGAGCTTCCTGCCCCGTCACCTTGCGGATCGCCTCCCGCATCAGAGATGTAACCGGCGGCACTACCGAACCGATGATCGCGCCGGTGATCTCACTTACCTTGATTTCCCGCAGCTCCAGCACCATTTTCAGGGAAATCGCATAGTCAAGCTCTGTTTTCCCGCTGTCTGTCGCCATCCGCTCGGTAAAGAGAATTTCCCCATCCGCAATACAACCGAGAACCACATTCGTATTTCCGATATCCAATGCCAAAATCATACTGTCTTACCCCCTGCTTTTTTCCAGAGCCGGTACAAATTTTGCCCGGTAAAGCGCTGCACCGACTGCACCGGTGAGGATTGTGGACGATACCATCTCGCATACTGCATTGATTCCTACGAAACCGCATACGAACAGGATGATATTTTTTCCGCCGATCAGCCCCTGCATATATTCGGTATTGCCAAACAGAACGACTAAAGCCGTCATAAAGAAAACTGTATTTAAAAACGCGGAACAGAATCCGGTTACCAGACTTGCCATGTACACATCGGTTCTGCGGCGTACAAACTGGAAAATGTAGCCTAACAGAAGACCATCCAGCATACGCGGAACGAATCTCTGTACAAATGCCAAAAACGGGTTAATGCTGAAAAGCATCGCGCCCATCGCACTGCTGCCGCCGATGCCGATGCACTGTAAAAAGCTGGTCATGCCAAAGACTGCACCGATCGCTGCGCCGCCTGCCGGTCCCAGTGTGATCGCCGCGATCGCAACCGGAATCACATTAAATGTAATCGCCAGCGGCCCAATATTCAGATATCCGAGGGGAGTGTACGCTATCAGCAGAAGAATGCCGGTCATAAGACCTAAGATGACAAGTTTAGATGTGTTGTTTGTTGTGTTCATGAAATTTTCCTCCTTGTTATTATTCCCGTTCGAAAAACCTGCTGCACCTTTTGTTCACCAGACTGCCGCTTACCTGCGCCAATATCATGTGCATAAAATCCTTACAAATTCCGTTCTTTCCGGCGATACCATCCAGAAAAGCTGCGAGCCAGGGCATTTTAATTCCCCGTCTCTTCCGGTATGATTCTCCATCTCAGATACAGATCCGTATGCAGATACGCACATTCCGGCAGAAGTTTCTTCTGCCGCTTTCCGCGGATTTGCTGCCAGCACGTTCAGTGCCTGTTTTCTATGGGATACAATACAACTGCTGCCGCCTGTCCCTGTTCACATCCAGTGAAAACCAGGCCAGTCAGCAGACACTTCCACACTATATCACATCACTTTTCAACATACAACCAACAATTCTACCAGAATATGTACTGTTTTTTATTGTCTTTTCACAAAATAGATATTTCTTTCCTCTCCTGTTATATGCGCTTACCAAAGAATCTGGCAGAGAACGGAAGCCAAAAAGGGTTTACAATTTTTCCTCCAGATGCTATGCTGTTCGAAAATGACCCAGAAAACCAGAGTACAAACCGAAAGGATATATATTATGTTAACTGGAAAAACGATTATTTTGGGAGTAACCGGCGGAATCGCCGCATACAAGGCGGCGAACCTTGCCAGCCTTTTAAAGAAACAGCACGCGGATGTACACGTGATTATGACTAAAAATGCGATGGAATTTATCACACCGCTTACCTTTGAGACCCTGACCGTCAATAAATGCCTGACGGACACCTTTGACCGGAATTTTAAATTTGAAGTGGAACACATCGAGCTGGCGAAAAAAGCTGATCTCGCGATCATCGCCCCGGCGACTGCCAATGTCTGCGCCAAACTGGCACACGGACTTGCCGATGATATGCTAACGACCACGCTCTTAGCCTGCCAGTGCCCGCGCATCATTGCTCCGGCGATGAACACACGGATGTATGAGAATCCTATTACCCAAGATAATCTCCGCCTGTTAGAACATTACGGCTTTACCATCATCGAACCAGCAAGCGGTCTGCTCGCCTGCGGCGATTCCGGAAAGGGCAAATTTCCGGATGAGGGGCTGATCCTGGAATATATTCTCCGCGCGATCGCCTACCCGAAGGATCTCGCTGGAAAGAAGATCCTTGTGACCGCCGGTCCGACCCAGGAAGCGGTCGATCCGGTGCGCTACCTCACGAACCATTCGACCGGCAAAATGGGCTATGCGCTGGCACGGATGGCGATGCTGCGCGGTGCCGACGTGACACTCGTCACCGGCGAAACTTCACTGACTCCGCCTCCATTTGTCAATACTGTCCACATCAAAAGCGCACACGACCTCTTTAAGGCAGTCACCTCCCGGAGTGAGGAACAGGACATTATCATCAAGGCGGCAGCCGTCGCTGACTACCGTCCGGCAGTCGTTTCTGATGAAAAGGTCAAGAAATCCGACGGCGATCTGAGCCTGGCGCTGGAGCGCACTGAGGACACTTTAAGCTACCTCGGCGCACACAAACGTCCGGGACAGCTGCTCTGCGGCTTCGCGATGGAGACCTCCCAGCTCGAGGAACGCGCCCGCGGCAAGCTGGAACGCAAAAATCTGGATCTGATCGCTGCCAACAACTTAAAGGTAGCCGGCGCCGGATTCGGCACCGATACAAACGTCATCACGCTGATCGATAAGCAGCAGACCCGCCATCTGGAGCAGATGAGTAAGGAAGCGGCGGCGATGGAGATATTGACGGTTTTACGCGATATGATGAAATAGATTTTGATTGAAATAGATAGAGAAAGAGGAAGCAACCGAGGTTGATGGACGGATGCCTCCTCTTTCATTGAATATGGAATATATCATAAGCGTTATTTTTAGAATGTGGCTATTTAAAACGAATCCGCCATACTCCTATGATCAAGATAATTTCAGAAAGCAATCGCAATACTTTCGTGATTCGATAAGCTGTATCCTCTTTTATCTCTGGACTCTCCTGCAAGTATTTGCATTCAATAAAAGCCCTTGCCGCAATTTCTCCAAAAACTGCCAGCGCTAAAAATAAAGAAAAGCCTGCCATGCCTTTTGCATAACTGTACAATGACAGTAAGAATAAAATAGAGACGCCTATATTGTATAATGTCAGCCAGAATTTTTTCTTCATATTGATCACCTCTCGATTCAATCCAAGTGTAACAGAGTCTTTTATTAAGCAAAAATGTTCTAATGACGAGGCCATACTCCTACCACCAAAATAAGACCACAAAGATATCCGAGTGTTTTTGCGATCCGATAGGTTGTATCCTTTTTGATTTCCGGATTCTCTCGTAAAAATTTCCATTCAAATTTTGCCTCTATAATACTTGCTGCCAATACCGGTATCGCTAAACATAAGGTCACTGTTGTCAAGCCTTGAAGAGACGTGTACAGTAACAATAAAAGTACCACCGAACCGCCTAAATGGTATAATATCAGCCAGAATTTTTTCTTCATATCGATCACCTCTCGATTCACTATCCTGACAGGGCTGAAATCTCACAAAACAGCAACCTCTCTTTATTTTTGCAAAACCAGACATATCTCTTATTTATTCTAATAATATCAGATTTATATTCCAAAATATATAGACATTTCCTTACTTTTCTTACAAAATAGTTACAAAAATAACTCTACCAAAATGGAACGATACTTTTATAAATGAGAATATCCGCCCTCTTTTAATATCTGCTCTCGAATATCCCTTGCCTTTGGATATCCTTCTTCCATAAGCTGGATGGACATTTCATTCAGCGCTTGTCGATGTTATTTTCATTCCAAATCACCCTATTTTTTGTTCGAACGGCTATATAATTGTTTTGGTGAAATAATAAAGCCGTTCGGCTATGTCAACATTGTTCAGTTTTACTCTATACCCGCTTCTTACCCCTGCGTAATCAGTTCCGCGATCAATCTCGCCCCATTCACAATATCCCCCACCTTCGCATACTCCCGCACGGAATGAACATCGTACATACCGCAGGAAAGCACCGCGCATGGGATTCCGTGCTGCATCATCGTGTTTCCGTCGCTGCCGCCGAAGGTGCTGCCGAATTTCGGCTCGATTCCCAGGGTGCGGCAGGCCCCGGCAAAATGAACTGCCACCGGCGCGTCCGGTTCCAGATGGAAGGCTTTGACATGGAGGCGGTGTGTGAAAGAAAGCTCTGCCCCCGCCTCTTTGACAGCGGTTTCAAACACCGCACGGACATCTTCCAGGGTCTCCATTGCCTTTTCATGGCTGTAGCTGCGGATCTCGCCCCGGCAGGTGCAGAGTTCCGGCACGGCATTCACAACCGAACCGCCCGAAATCAAGCCCACATTCAGGGTTGTTTCCTCATCCACGTGCCCCAGCTTTAATGCGGCAATCGCGCGGGCCGCCGTCTGAATCGCGTGGATGCCTTTCTCCGGCTCAAATCCAGCGTGCGCTGCGCGCCCCTTGACTGCCGCCTCAAAGGAAAGGATCGTCGGTGCCTGCAGGATCGCTGTCCCGACTGGTCCAGTTACATCCAAAACGTAAGATTCCTTCGCTTTCATTTGGCTGAAATCGAACTCCGAGCTTCCTCTTGTAAACGGCTCTTCCGCCGCCGCAAAGAGGATCTCGATATCCCGGTGCGGGATTTCTGCCTCCTGCACGGCACGGATGCCTTCTAAGATGGCGATTACCCCGGTCAGATCGTCCGCGCCAAGCACGGTGGTTCCATCCGAAGTGATGGTTCCGTCCTCATGAAAAACCGGCTTCTTTCCGATTCCCGGCGCGACCGTGTCCATATGCCCGGACAGCAGGATCGGCGTGCCAGACATCCCTCCCTTTAACGTTCCAAACAGATTTCCCGCATTGCCTCCTATTTTCTCGGCTGTGTCATCTTCCTTTGCCTGGATTCCCAGCTCTGCGAGCTTTTCCTTCAAGCGATCCGCCATCTCGCGTTCCCCGAAACTTTCTGAGTCGATCCGCGCCAGCTCATCAAATTCAGCGCGGATGCGGGCTACGTTTATCTGGATTTTATCTGTATCAGTCATGAGTGAATCCTCCTGTGAAAAATTTATATGCCTATCATTTCTATCTGTTTTTATCCCTTATTATATACCCAGACAAAACATCTGTGAAGCTGATTAATTCTACTTTTAATTTTTCTATATTTTTCTCAAAAATTTGATATACTAAATATACTAAAAAACAGCAAGATTCACTTTCACTTTTACAGTAATACAGTTGAATATAGAGTATGCAACAAATAGGCCGGCGCAATCTGCCCCACACACTTTGAAACAGAGAAAGGAGAAATGACTATGTGTACAGCAGCAACTTACAAAACCATCGATTTCTATTTCGGCAGAACTTTAGATTATGAATTTTCTTACGGGGACGAAGTAACCGTCACACCTCGCAACTATCCACTTACTTTCCGCCACGCAAGCGCGGTTTCGACCCACTATGCCATCATCGGCATGGCACATGTGGCGGGGGATTATCCGCTTTATTATGATGCTTTTAATGAGAAGGGGCTTTGCATGGCGGGACTAAATTTCGTCGGCAATGCCTCCTACCAGAAGCCGCAGGAGGATCATGACAACATCGCACAGTTTGAGTTCATCCCCTGGATTCTCAGCCAGTGTGCGTCCGTGAAAGAGGCTCGCGTCCGCCTCGCCCAGATGGTACTGACCGACACTCCATTCAACGAGCAGTTTGCCCCGGCGCAGCTTCACTGGATTCTTGCCGATAAAAATGAATGCATCGTCATCGAGCCGATGGCGGACGGACTGCATATCTACGACAATCCGGTGGGTGTCCTGACAAACAATCCGCCGTTCCCGCAGCAGCTGTTCTCCCTCAACAATTACATGAACCTGTCCCCGAAGCAGCCGCAGAATACATTTTCTGCCGATCTGCCGCTTACAACCTACAGCCGCGGCATGGGCGCTCTCGGACTTCCGGGAGACCTCTCCTCCGCTTCCCGGTTTGCACGGGTCGCTTTTACAAAATCAAATGCCCGCTCCGGCGCATCCGAACTAGAAAGTGTCAGCCAGTTTTTCCATATCCTAGGTTCGGTTGACCAGCAGCGCGGATGCTGCGAGGTCTCCGATGGAAAATATGAAATCACACTCTACACCTCCTGCTGCAATGCGGATAAGGGGATTTACTACTACACGACATATGAAAACCATCAGATCACGGCAGTGGATATGAACCGGGAGAACCTGGACGGGGAGACGCTTTCGCGGTTTCCGCTGGTGCAGGGGGAGCAGATTCGATGGGAGAACTGATCTTCTCTGCTTCCAGCTTGCCCCATCCTCGTTGCAAAAACTGACAATATCGGTACCGGAGAGACAACATTTCTCTTCCCATTCGCCTTGTTTTCTAGTATACTGATAAATATGCATCTGAAATCACTGGAAATTGTCCGTTTGAGGAAAATTGTCCATTACCGCATATCAATATCATTTGGAGGATTTTAAAATGTCTGAAATCACAGGACGCAACGTCGGCAAAACCTGCCGCACACATTACAGAGGTACTTTTAACGATGGCACACAGTTCGATTCTTCCTACGATCGCGGCGAACCGCTGGAGTTCGTCTGCGGCGCCGGTCAGATGATCAAGGGCTTCGATGCCGCTGTCGCTGATATGGAAGTCGGCGAGGTAAAGGAGATCCACCTGATGCCGGAGGAAGCTTACGGCATGCCGGATCCGAACGCAATTCTGGAGCTTGAGATTGCCAAACTGCCGGGTTCCGAGGAACTGCAGGTAGGTCAGCAGGTTTACTTAACCAACCAGATGGGACAGCCGTTCCCGGTAAAGGTTATCGCAAAGGATGAAGTAAATATCACGTTTGACGCCAATCATGAGATGGCTGGTAAGGAGCTGAACTTCAAGATCGAATTAGTTGAAGTAAAGTAATTACTATTATTTATGGTAAATACCATGGAAAGTGAACGTACTATCCAAACACATTGCGGCTATGGAAATTTTTCATACTTCATAAAATGCCACGCCGCTGCATTCTGTGTTGCTGCCCACCTACATACAAACAGCAACACAACTGCCCTTACATTATAACAACACGCGCCGTCAGCGCCCATCCCGGGAGCTGGCGGTATTTTTTTCTTGACAACTTCTCATTTCCCTATATAATTATCTATGGTAATTATCGCAAGCAACTATTTGATAAGGAGACTTTCTATATGACCATCGAAACAATCAAGCGGATGTTGGACGCCTGTTATCAGGGCAAGCGGATCCGGGATATGCTTCCGCCGCTGCCGAAGGGAGTCACTTCCTCCTATATTCAATATCTGGATGTCATCCAGTCGCTGGAACGAAACGGCGTCCACGTGAAAATATCGGACATCAGCGATGCGCTGAACCTGCCGCGCCCCGGCGTGACCCGGACCGTCAAGGAGATGGAGACGGGTGGTTATCTGCAAAAGAAAACCTCGCCGGACGACAGACGCATCACCTACATTTCCATCACCGAAGCGGGCAGGGCGCTCTCACAGACGTATGACGCCGAATACTTCAGCGCGCTCGCCCCATCTTTAGATACCATCTCTGAGGAAGATGCCCGCCAGATGGTTCAGACGATGGAGACATTTTATCAGATTATGTGCAAACGGAGGGATTCCCATGAACAATGATAAAGCTGATTTTACACAAGGCAGTATTCTGAAAAAACTGATTGCCTTCATGATTCCGGTACTCGGCGCACTGATTCTGCAGGCGGCATACGGCGCGGTCGATCTGCTGGTGGTTGGACGGTTCGGTTCGACTTCCGGCCTTTCCGCTGTCTCCACCGGCAGCCAGGTCTTAAACCTCGTCACCTTCGTCGTAATCCAGTTCGCTATGGGTATCACGGTTTTGATCGCCCGCTATCTCGGTGAAAAGAAACCGCAGCAGATCGGCGCGGTTGTCGGCGGAGCTTCGATCGTGTTTACGCTCATTTCCGCCGTTTTATTCGTCGTCATGGTCTTTTTTGCCCGCCCGATCGCCATTCTCATGCAGGCGCCCGAGGAGGCGGTGGATCTGACCGCCAGCTACATCCGCATCTGCGGAGGCGGCATTTTCTTCATCGTCGCCTACAACCTGCTGTCCGCCATCTTCCGCGGGCTCGGTGACAGCCAGTCGCCGCTTCTCTTTGTCCTGGTTGCCTGCATCGTCAATGTGATCGGCGACCTCGCACTGGTAGCTGGTCTTCATATGGACGCCGCCGGCGCCGCCATCGCGACCGTCTCCGCGCAGGCGCTCAGCGTCGTATTTGCTATTCTTCTTTTAATTAAGAAAAAACTGCCATTTACGATCACCCGGCATGATTTCCGGTTCAACACCCAGTGCCCGAAATTTCTTTCCATCGGGCTGCCGCTCGCGCTCCAGGAATTTTTAACCCAGCTTTCCTTCTTAGCCCTGTGCGCGTTCGTCAACCGCCTGGGACTGGAGGCATCCTCCGGTTACGGTGTAGCCTGCAAGATCGTCAATTTCGCCATGCTCGTCCCGAGCGCCCTGATGCAGTCGATGGCTTCCTTCGTCTCCCAAAACGTAGGGGCAGGGAAAGTCAAGCGTGCCAAGCACACCCTTTTTACGGGAATCGGCGTCGGTCTGTGCGTCGGCTGTATCGTCTTTACCCTGGTTCTCCTAAAGGGCGATATCCTGTCCGGCTTCTTCTCGACGGATGCGGCGGTCATCCAGAACAGCTATGATTACCTGAAAGGATTCGCACTTGAGTCCATCGTGACCGCGGTTCTGTTCAGCATGATCGGATATTTCAACGGAAATAACCAGACACTCTGGGTTATGACACAGGGACTCATCCAGACGCTTCTGGTGCGTCTCCCGCTAGCGTATTTCATGAGTATCCAGCCGGACGCCAGCCTGACGAAAATCGGTCTCGCAGCCCCGGTTTCTACGATCGTCGGCATCATCCTGAACATCGGATATTATATCTACTGGACCCGGAAACAGCAGCACCCGCCAGTGGAAGAAATCATATAAAAACATAGGAACTGCTCCGTAACAGGCAGGCACTTTCAGAGCGAAGGTGTCTGCCTGTTATCATTACGGTACTTTCGGTTCCAAAAGTGCCTACCCGTGAATAATTGCGTTGTTCACAAAAACTTCACAGAAAATTAGCACTCACCTCTTGACAGTGCTAATTATGTGTGTTATATTACAGCTAGAACAAAGGAAAGGACAAGGAAATGAATGAGTTCCCCTTTTCCTCCCAATGTTTTTACATAGATGATAACTACAAAGACATTTACAGATAACTAAAAGGAGAGATGACTTATGTATATGCCGAGTATTTTTAATAATAGTGTATTTGATAACTTTGATAACTGGATGGATTTTTCCTTCCCGAGCTTTAACCAGAGACTGTATGGCGCTTCCTCTTCCCAGCTGATGAAGACGGATGTCAAGGAAACCGATAAGGATTATGAAGTTTCCATCGACCTGCCGGGATTTAAGAAAGACGAACTTCAGATTGAGCTGAAAGATGGCTATCTGACCGTCAGCGGTTCGAAAGAAGTCACATCGAAAGATATGCCGGAGGAGAATCAGAAAAATGCAACGACCGCAGAATCAGATGCTTCCAAGAAGGACGCTAAAGCCGAGCAGAAAACCGTTAAATATATCCGCCAGGAACGCTACAGCGGCAATGTAAGCAGAAGCTTCTACGTCGGCGAGAACTTGGAAGAAAAGGATATCCATGCCAAATTTGAAAATGGCACTCTGACCCTGACCTTCCCGAAAGAGCTGGAAAAGAAAGCGGTTGAAGAGAAGCATTTCGTTTCCATCGAAGGTTAATAATCAGATAGGCAGCTGCGGCTCACACATTGTGTTGCCAGCAGCCAGATAGCTTCAGGAGCTGTCGCAGGAATGCGGCAGCTTCTATCATACCCAATCTTTTATCATAACCTAAATAATTGAAACTTAAATCACTGCATCTACGGAGGTGATAATCAATGGCAGAGAAAAGAGACTATTATGACATACTGGGGATAAAGCGGGACGCCAGTGCGGAGACGATCAAAAAGGCATTCCGGAAACTTGCCAAAAAGTATCACCCGGATTCCAATGCCGGTAATCCCCAGGCAGAGCAGATGTTTAAGGATGTCAACGAAGCCTATTCGATCTTAAGTGATCCAGAAAAAAAGAAACTCTACGATCGCTTCGGTCACGCCGCATTTGACCCGAACAGCGCCGCATACGGCGGAGCTGGCAGTGCCGGCGCTTCTGGAAATGGTCCATTTGGCTCCGGCTTTGGCGGTACCGGTCAGGGCGGTGCCTGGCACTATCAGAGCGGTCCGGGCGGTTATGCAGAATACCATTTTACCGGGGATGACATGGACGATATGGGTGACATTTTTGGAGATATGTTTGGCGGCATGTTCCACGGCAAGAGTTCGGGCGGCAGTTCCCGCAGCCGACATTTCACGGGCGGTTCCGGGTTTGGCGGCTCTGGGACTCATTTTACCGGTGGTTCCAGTTTTGGCGGTTCTAGCGCTCATTTTGGCGGCGGGTCTGGCTTTGGCGGCTTCGGCGGCAGTCAGGGCTTTCACAGCGCCAATTCCCGTGAGAAAGGTTCTAACCTCACGTCCGATGTAACCATAAGCTTTGATGAAGCCGTATCCGGCTGCGAGAAGCTCATCACTCTGCAGAACCCACAGACCGGCAAGCGCCAGTCTTTACAGGTTCACATCCCAGCGGGCATCGATACCGGTAAATCTATCCGTCTGAAAGGAAAGGGCATGCCGGGAACGGGCGGCGGCGAGGCGGGCGATCTTCTTTTAAATATCACCGTCACCGCAAAACCGGGATGGGAGCGCAAGGAGATGGACGTTTACTCGACCGTCCGCATTCCGTTTACCACCGCAGTCTTCGGCGGTGAGGCGCTGGTTTCCACCCTGTACGGCAATGTCCTGTGCAAGATCGCAGCCGGGACGCAGTCGGGAACCAAGATTAAATTAAAGGGAAAAGGCGTTGTTTCCATGAAGAATCCGTCCATCCATGGCAATCAGTACGTGACGGTTCAGATCGATGTCCCGAACCATCTGACCCCCGAGGCAGAACAGAAACTTCGCGAATTTGAACACGCCTGCGGACTGAACAAAAACAGTCAGGGCGGACCCAACGGCAGGAGCGCAGCTTGACGGCTCCTGCCGTTTTTTACTGAACGTCTGTAAAGCCAAAAATATCATAGAATTTTCGCCTTATTATTTTCATATATATGGTTGTGATTTTCATAAATATGATATTTTAATTGCGAGCAATCCACAATTTCATCACTTTTTAATTGTCATGAAATTACCGCAGCTATATATTCAACATTTTTTCACACTTTATACCTATCTTTCTTATCTATTTTATCTGTTTTTACCTCACTTTCATTTCTTTTTTTAGATATTTTGCAATAAATATCTTGTATTTTTCGCTCGTTTTATGTTATAGTAAACACATAATTGCATCGAAAAATATAACGCATTTTATTTCACATTTATGAAAGGAGTTTACACCTTATGAGCAGACTCGTTATACCTACTAACAGCGAGGCTCAGAATGTCGTAGAAGGGCTTTACAAGGATCTGGAGCGGCGTATCATCGCCAGCCCGCCGGGCCTGTGTCCTGTCGATCTGACCGCTGCATTTTTAAAAATGTGCCATGCACAAACCTGCGGCAAATGTGTTCCCTGCCGAATCGGTCTCGCGCAGCTCTCCAATCTTCTGGAAGACATCCTGAACGGAAAAGGAACCATGAAGCATTTAACCATGCTGGAGGAAACAGCCCGTGTCATCGAAAGCACGGCTGACTGTGCCATCGGCTATACCGCTGCCCAGATGGTTTTAAAAGGACTGGACGGCTTCAAAGAGGATTTTATGGAACATATCTTACACAACCGCTGCCGCAGTAATCTTGATCAGCCGGTTCCCTGCGTAGCTCTGTGCCCGGCCGGAGTTGATATTCCGGGTTACATCGCCCTGACCGGCGAAGGACGCTATGCCGATGCAGTCCGCCTGATCCGCAAGGATAACCCATTCCCAACCGCCTGTGCGCTGGTATGCGAGCACCCATGCGAGTCCCGCTGCCGCCGCAACATGCTGGATAATTCTATCAATATCCGCGGTATCAAACGTGTAGCTGTGGATATGGCAGGATATGTACCGGCACCGGCCTGTCCAACCTCCACCGGCAAGCGCATCGCGATCATCGGCGGCGGCCCCAGCGGCCTGAGCGCTGCTTATTATCTGCAGCTGATGGGACATCAGACCACTGTATTTGAAAAACGCAAGAAACTCGGTGGCATGCTGCTGTACGGAATTCCAAGCTACCGCCTGCCACGAGCGCGCCTGCAGGATGATATCAATGTTATTCTGGAAACCGGTGTGGAAGTCCGTCTCGAAACTTCAGTCGGCAATGAGCCGGGACAGCTGTCTCTGGAAGAACTCCGCAAAGAATATGATGCTATCTACATCGCCATCGGCGCTCATAGTGATAAAAAGATTGGTATTGAGGGAGAAGATGCCGGCGGTGTTATCTCAGCCGTCGAATTCTTACGTGCCATCGGTGACGGCAAATATCCAGATCTTAGCGGCAAGAAGGTCTGTGTTATCGGCGGCGGCAACGTAGCCATGGACGTAGCCCGTTCTTCTGTCCGCCTGGGCGCAGACAAGGTGGCAGTTGCCTACAGACGCCGCAAAGCTGATATGACAGCTCTTCCGGAAGAGGTTGAAAGTGCCATGGCTGAAGGCGTAGAGATCATGGAACTTTACGCACCGGAGCGGATTGAAGCAGACGAGGACGGCCAGGTAAAAGCTCTCTGGGTAAGCCAGCAGATGCCGGGAGAAATCCGCGGCGGACGTCCTTCACCGAAGGCTATCGGCACCGACTCTATCCCGGTTGAATGTGATATCGTCATCGCAGCTGTGGGTCAGGGCATCGAAAGCCGTTACTTCGTAGAACAGGGTATCGACGCAAAATGGGGCATCATCCAGGCAACCGGATGGACCTCCATTCAGAATATGCCGGGTATCTTCGCCGGAGGCGACTGTGCAACCGGACCGGCAACCGTGATCCGTGCAATCGCTGCCGGCAAGGTAGCCGCAGCCAACATCGACCAGTATCTCGGCTACAACCACGAGATTACCTGCGATGTGAAGATTCCGGAACCGGATCTCTCCGACCGTACTCCTTGCGGACGTGTCAACCTGACAGAGCGTCCTGCCGGAGAACGCAAATGTGACTTTACACTTACCGAATGCGGCATGAGCCTCAAGGAGGCTGGCCAGGAAGCCAGACGCTGCCTGCGCTGTGATCACTTCGGTTATGGAAACTTCAAAGGAGGGCGGACCACATCATGGTAAATACGAATCTTGTATCCATCAAAATTAATAATATACCACTGCAGGTTCCAGAAGGAACCCGGATTCTGGACGCCTGTCGCGACAACGGTTTTCACGTTCCTTATCTTTGCTATCTGAAAGATATCAATGAGATCGGTGCCTGCCGTGTCTGCGTTGTAGAAGTGAAGGGAATCCACCATCTCGTTACCTCCTGCAACAACCAGGTTCAGGAAGGCATGGAGATTCTCACAAACTCCCCGCGGGTCCGCGAAGCCCGCAAGATCAACGTGGAACTGCTTCTTTCCCAGCATCACACCAACTGTCCCACCTGTGTGCGCAGTTCCAACTGTGAATTAAAACAGGTGGCAAGTGATCTGAACCTGACCGTTGACCGTTATAAAAACGAATATCCGGAAATGATCTGGACTTCTACTTTCCCACTGATCCGTGATGCAGGAAAATGTATCAAATGCATGCGCTGCGTCCAGATCTGCGACAAGATCCAGACCTTAAATATCTGGGATGTGTCCGGAACCGGTTCTCATACAACCGTCGATGTTTCCCACAATCTGGAAATCAAAGAATCCGACTGTTCTCTCTGCGGACAGTGCGTTACCCACTGCCCGACTGCCGCTCTCCAGGAGCGGGATGATGTGGAAGCCATCAATGGTATCCACGGTGAACTGGCAAATGATGACAAGGTAACCGTAGCGGTTGTCGCTCCGGCTGTCCGGGCCGCATGGGGTGAAGAATTTGGTCTTTCCCCGGAATTTGCTACTGACAGACGTTTCGTATCCACCTTAAAATCCGTTGGATTTGACTATGTATTCGATGTTGACTTTGCAGCCGACCTGACCATTATGGAGGAAAGCAACGAGCTTTTAGCCCGCTTACAGCAGCCGGATAAATACAGCTGGCCAATGTTCACCTCCTGCTGCCCTGGCTGGGTCAGCTTTGCAAAGAGCCAGTATCCGGAGCTTCTGCCGCAGCTTTCCACTGCCAAGTCCCCGCAGCAGATGTTCGGTGCTGTCATCAAAACTTATTTTGCACAGAAAAAAGGCATTGCACCGGAAAATATCACCTGTGTTTCCATCATGCCGTGTATGTCCAAGAAGCGCGAACTGATTCTTCCGGGCATGGACAGCGCCGGAACCGGACAAGATATTGATTATGTTCTGACCACCCGTGAGATATGCCGTCTCATCAAGGCCGATCATATCGATGTATCCAGACTTTCGGAGTGCGATTTTGACGATCCTCTCGGTGAAGCAACCGGAGCCGGTGTGATCTTCGGTGCCAGCGGCGGCGTACTGGAAGCAGCGCTTCGTACCGCTTACCACACCGTAACCGGTGAAAATCCGGAGATCGGCGAGCAGAGTCCGCTGAAGGTTCTGCGCCAGATCGGTTCCTTTAAGGAACTGGAAATCGATATCAAGGGTGTGAAACTGCACTGTGCAGCACTCAGCAGCCTAGGAGAGGCCAGACGCCTCATTCAGGCGATGAAACGCGGCGAATGCCGCTATGATTTCGTTGAAGTCATGGCATGTCCGGGCGGCTGTATCAACGGCGGCGGTCAGCCGATCCGCCCATCTTTCCAGAATAAGCCGAAGGACTGCGCAGACCGCGACCAGTGCCTGCGTGCTTATGATGTAAACAGCGCAATCCGCTTCAGCCATGAAAACCAGGCCGTTCAGACACTGTATGACGAGTATCTTGAAGCTCCGTTATCCGATCGTGCACATCATCTGCTGCATGTGGAGGAATATTAATATATCCAAACGGTCACACAACAAAACCCCAGAGAGTTGCCGCTCTCTGGGGTTTTGTGTCATTCACAGATGACCAATCTGAGGCTAGTTACCAACTACTTACTCCATCTTTTCTTCTAGCCTCTCAGCCTCTCTTCAATCTCCTCCATCTCCGGAATTGCCGAGATTCCGCCGCGGCGTTCGACGCACAGGCTTGCCACTGCGTTGCCGACCCTGCCAAACTGAATCATCTGCGCCCGGGTCAGGTGTTCCGGCGAGGTTTCTTCCTGCAGATAGGAGGCGAGAAAACCTCCCCAGAAGGAATCACCAGCGCCGGTTGTATCGACCGCATGGGAGGAAAAGCCCTCCGCTTTTACGATTCCATTTTCATTGCCGATCAGGGCGCCATCTCTTCCGAGCGTCACTGCCACCAGGTGCACGCCCTGACGGAGCAGATACTGAATCGCTTCCTCCGGGTCCTGATAGGGGGTCAGAAGCGAGGTTTCTTCATCCGAAATCTTCATCATATCTACATAGGGAATCAGCGACTGCATCCGAAGCTGTGCGGTCTCCGGATCACTCCAGAGCGCCGCCCGGTAGTTCGGATCGTAGGAAATCACCGCACCGCTGTTTCTAGCAATATTGATCGCCTCATAGGTTGCCGTCCGGGATGGATCATCGGTCAGCGACAGGGAACCGACATGAAATACTCTCGTATTTTCCAGGATCTCCGGATCGATCTCTTTCATGCACAGATTCGTATCTGCCCCCGGCTTTCTCGCAAAGGCAAATTCGCGCTCCCCGTTTTCTTTCAGGCTTACAAATGCAAGCGTGGTAAAATACTTCTCATCCTGAATCAGGTTGTCCGTATTGATACCTGCCCGGATCAGGGTTTCCTTCAGGAAATCGCCGTGCATATCCTTACCCACCTTGCCAATAAATGCTGTCTTCCTTCCAAATTTCGCAGCAGCCGCCAGCAGATTGGCCGGCGCACCTCCCGGATTCTGCTCAAACAGACGCATTCCCTGCTGTGAAACACCTGCTGGAGTAAAATCAATCAGAAGCTCTCCCAGCGCTGTGATGTCTGTTTTTATTCTCATACGAATCATCCTCCGTATTACAAGTTATATCAATGGTGCCGCCATCCAGCCCTCTCACAGGCGGACAGCCACATCCGTTCGTCTCTCACAAGGAATTTTACTTCCGAATCGCGATATTTGCAAATTCTACTTTCGCGTCCTGCGCCAGCAGACCGATCTCGTACTCCGGTTTCCGGAAAATACGATAGGTAAATGCCACCTGCTCGCCCACGAACACCTCAACCATATCATGATCCACCGAAATCTTTACATCAATTGCCTGTCCATCTTTAATCTCAAAGGTCTTCTCAGCCACCCGAACGCCATCCGGTCCCGGTTCGGTTGCCTTCGGAACTGCCTGGCAGGACTGCTCCCAGAACGGGTCAACTCCCATCGGCAGGGACAGAAGGGACACTCGCTGCATCGCCACATCAAACTCTAAGAACAGGCAGCCGCTTGCCTCCCAGTCGGATTTCAACAGGATTCCGAAGGAATCATTCGCTTCTTTCGGGATCACCGTGCCGGTAAACAGGAACTTTTCTTCCGGCTGCTCCAGGAAACCATACGAGGTTGTCCCGCATCCATCCAGCTCAACCGTTGTATCTCCATACAGCTTGTATTCTCCCATGACCGGAAGGTATTTCCAGTCAACTTTCTCTTTAAAGCAGTTTACATATTCTTCCGGAAGCTTCACATCCAGCTGTCCGTCTGACGTTGCAACGACCTCATGCGGAATACAGAACGTGCCACCCCAGTACCACTCGCCGCGGTCGCTGTTTTCTGCACGGTCATGCGCCCAGGCAAAGTAGAAACGGCGCCCGTTGTCATCCTGCATGGATTTAGCTGCATAGAAGCGGCGTCCGCCGATGCCGTCTTTCTTCGGCTTTTTCCACGGTCCAAACGGAGATTTGGAAGTGCGGTAAATCGTGTTGACAAACTCGGAAAAGCGGGAATAGGAAAGATACCAGGTATCGCCTATCTTGTACATCTCGCTACATTCCGGACAATTCGTATTGCCTGCCGAATACAACGGACCATAATACTCCCAGTTTACCAGATCCTTTGAGCGGTACAGGACGATACAGCCGCGTCTTGTCACCGGCATATCCAGCCGTCTCGCCGAGATCAGAATCCAGTAGCATTTATCTTCCTCATTATAAAATACATACGGATCACGCCAGTCCAGCTTTTCATATAACTCTATCATCGGCGTGATAACCGGGTTTGCCGCGTCCTTCGTCCAGGTGATACCATCCTCGCTCGTCGCATGGCAGATCGTCTGCTGATATTCTGCCGTCAGGCAGTAACCCGTATAGAATGCGTGATATTTTCCTTCGCCGTAGATAACCGAGCCCGTCCACACGCCGGACGCATCCGGCTCATCGCCCTCGCCCGGATACAGGGCTGTCGGCAGCTCCTCCCAGTGCACCAGATCCTCCGAAACAGAGTGGCTCCATGTAGTACGCAGTCTCGCCGGATATACCGTGGTTCCTGGCGGGGATGTCAGTGAAAAAATATGATATTTACCTTCATGATAAAACGGAATCGCGTCACCGGTCGAATCCGCAAATGACATTTTTCTGAAAAAGTCCATTCTTCTCTCCTTGCCTTTCTAAATGTGCTCTTGGAATCATTTCTTTTTTCTGAGGAGTGCCAGATTGCCCTTCTGGGAATCCAGTACAACCGCGCAGGCAATGATCAGACCCTTTACAATCAGCTGCCAGTAGGAGCTGACACCGATCAGATTCAGACCATTGGAAATAATACCGATTACCATCGCACCGAATACTGTGCCGCTGATACGTCCGCGTCCACCTGCCATCGAGGTTCCGCCGAGGACACAGGCTGCGATCGCATCCATCTCATAGCCACTTCCGACGGACGGCTGTCCGGAATACATTCTCGATGCCAGAACCAGACCTGCAAACGCCGCCAGAGCGCCCGACAATGTAAACACGATGATCTCGACTTTCTTGATCGGAACACCTGAGAGACGCGCCGCCTCACGGTTTCCGCCGATTGCATACACATAGGTACCAAATTTTGTTTTAGAAAGCAGAAAACTAAATACGATAATTAAAATAATCATATAGACAACCGGCAGCGGAATAATGTTAAACAGATAACCCGTTCCGATTGCAATGAAAAACTTATCCGTAATACGGGTGGACTGTCCGCCCGAATATACATACGCGATACCGTTGCAGACATTCATCATTGCCATCGTAATGATAAATGCCGGAACACGGAATTTCGATACAACCATACCATCAATCAGACCAGCCACAACACCGATGATGATGCCAGCCGCAATCGCTACGCCAATCGGAAGTCCCTGATTAACTACAAATCCTACCGTCAGAGTTCCGCTCATCGCTACGATCGCGCCAACTGCCAGATCGATGTGTCCGAGAATAATAATCAACGTCATTCCCAGTGCAATGTATGTATTAATGGAAATCTGTCTGAGCACTGAAATGATATTGCTCGGTGTCAAAAATTTATCGGTTGCCAGTGCGACTACCACACATAAGATAACCAGCACTCCAATAATTCCTGTATTTCCGGTAAATACCGAGAGTACCGAATTGCCTGCTGTACTTTTCTTTCCGTTCATCACTCTTCGCCTCCTGCTGCATACTGCATGATTCTCTCCTGATCCAGTTCTTCTCTTCCGAGTATTCCCGTCATTCTTCCCGCCTTGATGACACATACGTTATCGCACATATTGATGATCTCCGGCAGCTCGCTGGATACCATGATAACGGCGATACCCGCTTTCGCCAGCTCATTAATAACGGAATAAATCTCAAACTTCGCATTGACATCGACACCTCTCGTCGGCTCGTCCAGAATCAGGACATCCGGCTTGATTGCCAGCCATTTTCCAAGGACAATCTTCTGCTGGTTTCCGCCGGAAAGACTTCCCGCTTCCACCAGTTCCACCCGGTCTGCCACTGCTTTGATATGAAGCTTTTCTTTATAATAATCAATCACTTCCTGACATTTCCGGTCGCTGATGGCAATTCCGTTAATATAAGAGTCAATCGATGCCAGCGTGAGGTTAAAACCGACCGTATTGCCAAGGACAAGTCCCTGTTTTTTCCGATCCTCCGGCACCAGTCCGATGCCCGCCTTGATTGCCTGGATCGGTGTCGTGAAGCGGACTTCCTTTCCATTTAAAAGAATGGTTCCGCTCTGGTATTTTCTGGCTCCAAAGATACATTCCATGATCTCGCTTCGTCCGGCTCCGACCAGACCCGCAAATCCCAGGATCTCTCCCTTTCTTACCCGGAAGCTGATATCTGAGAACACACCCTCACAGGTTAAATTCTTCACTTCCAACGCCGTTTCTGCATGTCCCAGATCGTTGTAATCTCTGGCATAGAAGCTCTCTAACTCCCGTCCTACCATCATGGCTACCAGCTCGTTCGCATTCGTCTCCGATTTTTTTTTCGTTCCCACATAGGCGCCATCGCGGATGATGGTAACCCGATCCGAGATCCGGAACAGTTCTTCCATACGGTGGGAAATATATATAATGCTTACCTGTTTTGCTTTTAATCTCTCAATGATTCCAAATAACTGTTCTACCTCGTCATTGGAAAGGGAGGACGTCGGCTCGTCCATGACGATGATCCGTCCGTCGAAGGATACCGCCTTTACAATCTCAACCATCTGCTGCTGGGCGATCGTCAAAGATTCTACCAGCGTATCCGGGTGGATATTGACCCCGAGGTTTGCCAGCATCTCGCCTGCCCGGCGGTTCGTCTCCCGCATATCCACGGTGCCGAATTTCGTCTTGATTTCCCGTCCCAGGAACAGGTTCTGCGCGACCGTCAGATACGGAACCAGGACGATCTCCTGATGTATGATTCCGATTCCTTTCTCCTGGGCGTCCGAAACACCATTTATCTCAACTTCCTGACCATTAATCTCGATTGTCCCGCTGTCCGGTTTATAAATTCCTCCAAGGACCTTGATAAGCGTTGATTTACCCGCTCCATTTTCTCCCAGAAGCGCATGAACCTCGCCCATTTCCAGGGAAAAATTGATCCCTGACAATGCATAGATCCCGGAAAAACTTTTCTTGATATCTATCATTTCCAGAATTGTTTTTCCCATAGAACCCTCCGTTTTTTAGAAATGCGGCAATGAACCCCATCGCCGCATTTTCCATGTTTTATTTTATTTCACGTAACTGTTAAGCTTCCTCGCAGTTCATTACTGCCAGTCGTTCAG
Source organism: Clostridium sp. AF35-15 (assembly GCF_003477745.1). Lineage (NCBI taxonomy): Bacteria > Bacillati > Bacillota > Clostridia > Eubacteriales > Clostridiaceae > Clostridium > Clostridium sp. AF35-15. The sequence continues at coordinate 43,591 of NZ_QUDY01000016.1, forward strand.
AGTCTTCTCTGCCTCTTCTTTCTCTACCAGATGGGAATCCAGATATACTTTCTTCTCATCGATTGCGGTATCGCCGCCTACATATTTCTCAGCTGCGTCAAATGCATATTCTGCAATCTGAAGCGGAACCTGGCATGCAACTGCGGTGAACTCGCCGTCTAAGAGTGCCTGTTTTCCATCCGGGGATGCATCGATGCTATATACACCGATCTCGCCGGTCTTGTTTGCTGCCTTGATAGCTGCTGCCGCACCCAGGGCAGACGGGTCATTGATACAGAAGAATGCTTCCAGATCCGGGTTTGCTGTGATGATATCCTCAGCCAGTCCCATCGACTGATCGAGCGCTGCACCGCCATCCTGCTGTGCTACAATCTCAAATTTATCTTTCTGATCGCCAAGACCCTCAAGGAAACCATTGACACGATCCACGCAGCTTTCATTGGACGGGAAATCCAGAACTGCAATCTTTGCGCCATCCGGATAATCTTTCGTCATCTGCTCGCCCACTAACTGGCCTGCCATATATGCGTTGGTTCCAACGAACTGTGTCACGAACTGTTCGATATCATCATCGATGACCGCGGTATCTACGTTGAAAATCGGAATACCCGCATCTGCAATCTCAGCCAGTCCGGAGGTAATACCTGCGGAGTCAACCGGGATAACAAATACTGCATCGTAACCGCTGTTTGCACAGTCAGATAACTGGCTGAGCTGCTTGTTTAAATCATAATCCGGATCCAGGCAGGTATAGGAAATGCCGTTTTCCTTGCACAGCTCGCTGAGCTTTGCATCAATGGAACTCTGGAAAGTATTGTTTAAAGTATTCGTACAGAATGCAAACGATAAATCGCTGGTCTTTGCCTCAGCCCCCTGCGTATCTGCCGCTGCCTCAGAAGCATCGGCTGCCGCTGTTGTATCGGTACTGCTGGAAGAGCCGCATCCTGCCAGCATTGCTGCCATCATGCAAACTGAAAGACCTGCTGCTGTAAATCTAAGACTTTTTTTCATAAATCTGATCCTCCTCTTACTTCATCACTGTTTAGTGCATTTCAAACGGATTGTTATAGTTTTCTTTTTTACGTAAAAAATTTTCTCTCTGGAAGGAGTCTCCCTGTCTGATATCTAGATATTACTCTATTCCATGCTCTTTCGTCAATACTCTTGTGGCATATTGCACTAATTTCAGCGATATATTCATCCTGTTTTATTGATATTTATGCACTTCTACCGCTCTTTCTAATTTTTTACGTAAATTATATTTACCTTATCGTTTTGCTCCTATTTTTGTGCTATAATCAAAAAAACAGAAACACAAAACTGCGGCAAATTCAAATCCAGCCGCGCAGGAACAGCCGGACTAATCCGTGCCAGCAAGGGGGAGTTTTATGACCATCAAAGAAATCGCCGCAAAGGCAGGCGTCTCCATCGCCACCGTTTCCCATGTTATCAACCATACGCGCTATGTCAGCCCGGAACTGGTGGATAAAATCGAAGCTATTATTGAAGAAAGTGGATATTCTGAAAAAATCAAAAAAAAGGTGCGTAAAATCCGCAGCGGACGCAGTTCACAGATTGTCGCTGTCTTTCCAAATATCAAGAGCGCGCTCTACTGCGATCTGTGCAATCAGCTGCAGTCCTACGCGACCAGCCAGGGCTATCAGTTTTACACCGCCGTCACCAACGACAACCTGGAAGAGGAGAAAAGCATCCTGCAAAACTTAATCTCCAGTGCCAAGACCATCGGCATCTTTCTCTCCCCGGCAAGCAGCAATCCGGCTACCTATTCATTTCTCTATGAATCCGGTATCCCGTTTGTATGTGTCGAACGATTCATCGATGACGATGTCACTCCGCGGATCCTTTTTGATTACACCAAAGCATTTCACTCCGCTACTTCCTATTTTTTTGAGAGCGGACACGAAAATGTGCTGTTTCTGGTAGAAAAAACAGACAGCCTCGCCAAACAGGACAAGATTGCCGGATATGAGCGGGCGCTTCTCTCCGCCAACCATACCCTGAGCAGTTCCTGCATCGCGGAGATCAATCTGTATCAGTCCAGTGATACCATCAGCCTGAATATTCAGAAAAGCATCACCCGGTATCTCCCCACCGCTATCATCGCCGGTGGAAACCGGCTGACTATGTTTCTTCTCAAGGCGCTGCGGGAGCTGGGAAAAGACTGTCCGCGCGATATTTCCATCATCGGATTTGACGATATGCTCTGGTGCGAGCTGACCGCCCCACCGCTATCCTGCATCCACCGGGACATCGACCAGATGGCAGAACTCGCCTCGCAGGCACTCTTTGACGAGATCAACCACCTCTCCGGCGCACCTTTGACCCGCTACGCAGATGTAGAGCTGATTTTGCGTGATTCCACCCGGATCATCGACAACGGTCCGCTCGGTGAACACGCCGTCTCCCCGGACAGCATCCGCCTCTCCAAGGAGGAAAAACAGCTTTTGCGAACTGGAAATTACCGCGTCGCCATCTCCTTCCACTACACTGGAACCGCCTGGGCTGCCCTGCATCAGAAAGGCATCCGGGATGAACTGGAACAGTACGGAATCGATATTATTTCCACCATGGACGCCCATTTTGATCCTGCCCTCCAGAATATGCAGCTCGAAAGCATCAAAATGCAGCACCCGGACGCCGTCATCGCCATCCCCACCGACGATGTCCAGACGGGTCCGGCATTTCAGGAATTGTCCAAAATGACGCGGCTGATCTTTTTAAGCAATGTCCCGCAGAATTTCAGCCGGAACAATTACGTCTCCTGTATCTCCGTCAATGAGCGGGAAAATGGCACCAATACAGGGCGCATGATCGGTGAATATCTGAAAGAAAAACCGCACGCCAAAGTCGGCTTCATCATCCACGGTGCCATGTTTTATGGCACTACCGAGCGTGATAACTGTGCCGAAAAAATATTAAGGGAATCCTATCCCGACATTGAAATCACTGCCAGAAAGGGATTTATTCAAATTGAAAATGCCTACAAGGTATGCTATGAGATGATAAACGAGCACCCGGATATCCAGGCGCTCTATGTGAGCTGGGACCGCCCCGCCCTGCTCGCCATCAAGGCCCTAAAAGCTTTGAACCGGACAGATATCGCTGTCTTTACCACAGATCTGGATTTTGAGATTGCAGAAGAAATGAATCAAGGATTTGTAAAAGGACTCAGCACCCAAAGACCATATGACCAGGGAAAAGCAGCCGCTCTTGCAGTCGCTAAATCCCTGGTTAGTGATAAGGTTCCAAAATATATTGGAGTGCAGCCTTATGTAGTTCATGAAAAACAGCTGAAACGTGCGTGGAAGGATATTTTCTTTGAGGCACTGCCGGAGGAGCTGGGGTAAAAAAGCTCACCGCTTCAGCAGCTCCGGCGCCATCTCCTGAAACAGCTTCGCGAGCGCCATCGCCGCCCGCGAGCGGTATTTTCCAGCGGGCCAGGCGAGCGCCAGATCGAGGAAAATACCATCTTTCCCGATCCGCAGATAGCGGAACTCATCCCGCATGATGCGGCAGGAACGGTAGGTGAATGCGAGTCCGACTCCCTCCCGCGCCATCGCCGCAGCAAAGGAGGCGGAGAGGTAGGTGTCGAGCCCCAGCGGTTCCACGCCAGCCTCGCGCAGGGAGCGGCGGCCAGTCCGTCCGAGGACGGTGCTGGGCGGTCCCAGAATATACTCAAATGGTGCGGTGTCCTTTAGGTCGATCCACATCTGTTCCGGCTCCGATTCACATGGCTTCGCAAACGCCATGACCGGGTGGTCGGCGGTGGTGGCGATCATGATCTCATCCCGCATCAGGAAATCCACACCGTGTTTGATCCGAACCGGTGGCGCGGCTATCAGCGCCAGATCTAAAAGTCCCTCTAAAATCTTATTTTCCAGATCAATACTGTCCATCTCACAGATCTCCACATGAACTCGTGGATACAGGGCATGGAATTTTTTCAGGACCGGCGGCAGCAGGTAGGTTCCCCGGTAGGTACTGATGCCGAAAATGACAGTGCCGCCCTTTAAATTTTCAATATCCGAAGCCTCGCTGCGTGCCTCCTGGTACTGCTGTAAAATCTGTCTGGCATGGAAAATAAACGCCTCCCCGGCAGAGGTTGGACGGACTCCGCGGGCTGTTCGGACGAAAATCGGCGTTCCCAGATCCTGTTCAAATAGGCGGACTGCCTGACTTAAGCTTGACTGCGCCATAAACAACTTTTCGGCCGCGCGGGAGATGCTCCCCTCGTTAGCGACGGTTACGATATAGTCTAGTTCTTTTAAATCCATGAGAATCCCCCTCACGAGATATCGGAATTTCCGATATCTGGTATAACAAATCTTGCCTTTCTCCTATAACAAAAATAGTATAAGATAAAAACAAGCAAAAATCAATGGCAGAGACTGAAGCAGCGGCTGGAAAATCGAATAGGAATCCGGCGAGGGAACGCAGCTTTGAAAAAGTCTCTGTGGACGATTATAAAATAGGAGGAATAAGCAAGATGAAACAGGATTTAATGAAGGGTGTTATCGACATGCACGTTCACACGAATCCGGATCTGCGTCTGCGGGCGTATGATGATTTCGAACTGATGGAGGCGGCGATCCGGGTTGGGGCACGCGCTATCGTCATCAAGACGCATCAGGGAACCACGATGGATCGGGCGTATCTGTGCAACCGCCACAACGAAATTGTACACGGGAAAACGAACAATTTTACGATGTTTGGCAGTATTACCTTAAATAAGGTAGTCGGCGGCATCAATCCGAAGGCAGTCGATGTGGCGCTTCGTCTGGGTGCTAAGGTAGTATGGCTTCCGACCCAGTCGGCAAAAAACCATATGCAGAAGATGAACCAGGATCTGAGCCAGAGCGTGGAGGTCGTAAAAGATGGAAAGATCGTGCCGGAGCTTCGTTCCGTGCTGGAACTGATCCGCGACCACAATGCGGTACTGGGAACCGCTCACATCGCACCGGAGGAAATTTTTACTGTTGTGGAAGCTGCCCGGGATATGGGAGTAAAAAACATCGTTGTAACCCATCCGGAATGGTGGATCGTAGGCATGAGCCATGAGGATCAGCTTCGTCTGGTAAAGGATTATGACGTTATCTTAGAGCGCTGCTATGCACAGAACATGGGTGGCGGAAAGTATAAGAGCAATCTGGCAGACAACCTGGAGCTTATCAAAGAGGTTGGCTATAAAAATGTCATGGTTGATACCGATGGCGGCCAGACAGAAAACCCGCATTGGGAGCTGGCGCTGGCAGAATATATGCAGTATCTGGTAGATCATGGAATTCCGGAAGAACACGTGTACCATATGACACACACTATTCCGGCAAAACTGTTGGGCATCGAAGAATAGGGGGACGCATCATATGTTAAGTGCAGTTTTGGTGGCATCCATTGCGGTTGCCGTTATATTGGGATATAAAACGAAAATCAATACGGGATTTTTCTGTATTGCCTTTGCATACCTGATTGGTTGTTTTGGCATGGGATTGAAAACAAAAGAACTGATTGGCTTCTGGCCGGTCAGCACCATGTTTGTCATCCTGTCAGTATCACTGTTTTACAACTTTGCAGCTGTGAATGGAACCCTTGAAAAAATGTCGGCCAGTCTTCTCTATATGTGCCGCAAGTTTCCGGGCATGCTTCCTTTTGCATTATTTTTTGTAGCAGTTGTACTTTCTGTTATGGGTGCTGCATACTTTACCGTTCTGGCATTCCTGGCACCGATTACCATCCTTATCTGTGAGGAAGCAAAGATGGACAAGCTGACCGGTGCGGTGGCGATCAACTGCGGTGCACTGGCAGGCGGAAACTTCCCCACAGCTTCGCTGGGCGTCGTATTCCGCGGTCTGATTGATACTGCTTATGAAGCAGAACCGGCATTTGAAGCAACGAATTCCTTTGTAGATGAAATGAAAATTTTTGGTTTCGCGATTGTATTTTCCCTGATTCTGATTGCAATTTTTCGCTTCGGTTTCAAGAGCAACCGCGGTATCGGAAAAGGCGTAACGTTCAATCGCCCGGAGCCGTTTGACAAGAAACAGAAAACAACCCTGCATTTAATGATTCTGATGATGGTGATTGTTCTGGTATTCCCGCTCTTAAAGATGGCGGTTCCTGGCAATGAACTGATTGGAAAAATTGCCGGAAAGGTTGATGTAGGACTGGTGGCATTCTGCTTTACCATCATTGCACTGCTCTTTGATCTGGCGCCGCAGAAGGAAGTTATCGCACGTGTTCCGTGGAACACCATCCTCATGATTGCCGGAGCCGGCATGCTTATCGCCGTTGCAGTTCAGGCCGGTACCATTGATGCATTATCTGCATGGATTGGTTCCAATGTTCCGACAGCCCTGATTCCGCTGGCATTCAGCTTTGTAGGCGCATTTATGAGTTTCTTCAGTTCTACAACCGGTGTTGTAGCACCAGCCCTGTTCCCGCTGATTCCGGGACTTGCGGCAGCAACCGGATTAAATCCGGCAGCACTCTTTGCCTGCACGATTCTTGGTGCACAGAGCAGTGCGATCAGCCCGTTCTCATCCGGCGGCAGCCTGATTCTTGGTTCCTGCGGAAACGAGGAAGACCGAAATCACCTGTTCAACCGCCTGCTTTTTGTGGCAGTGCCGATCAGCGTTATCTGCTGTGCGGTATATAACCTGATTGTAGCAGTTGTTCTGTAAGGGAAATTTTATCTCAGTCGAGAAAACTCCCACATCTTCAGGTGGTGAGTAATAGCAAATTTGTCTCAGTGGAAGCCTTGTCTCCGACTGAGATAAACGCTCCGCGAGGATGCGCAGTGATTCTGTAAAGAATATGTCAGCTTACGCTGACCAGAATCACGCGCCAAGTCTCACGGACGTTCGACTTGAATGAGAAGTTGTTTGTTCGAAAAGCTGTCAGCCTGTTC
>NZ_QUDY01000016.1:50525-56401 GCF_003477745.1 Clostridium sp. AF35-15
GAGAAGTTGTTTGTTCGAAAAGCTGTCAGCCTGTTCTGGCAGCTTTCGATAAAATATGAAGATTGGAAGTAACTGTTCAGTAGGTCAGCAGGCAAAAATCCCATTGCCGTAGGCAATTTTTAATGGATTTTTGCGCGTGACTGTGAAGGTACTGAACAGTTACGATTGGGAAAATCAAGAAGGAGGATAAAGAAATGAGTCATAAAATTACAGTATTTCGCGGCGATGGTATCGGTCCGGAGTTAGTTGATAATGTGTTAAAGATTTTAAAAGCGGCAGATGCACCGCTGGAATATGAAATTTTCAATGTTGGTGAGGATGAGTGGAAACGCAACGGTGCTTTGATTCCAGAGGAAGCTTATGCTTCCTTCGAGCGCACCAAAATACTCTTAAAATCCCCGATTACGACTCCGGTTGGAAAAGGATTCCGCTCCCTGAATGTAACACTTCGCGGACAGTATGACCTGTATGCCAATATCCGCCCGGTTAAGTCCAACGCGGCAGTAAAAACTCCATTTGAGAATGTGGATATCGTGATTTTCCGCGAAAATACAGAAGGTCTTTATGTTGGTGTAGAGGAGCAGGTAAATCCGGATACAGTTCATGCAATTAAGATTGTTACAAGACAGGCAAGCGAGCGCATTATCCGCGATGCATTCGAGTATGCGAAAAAGAACGGACGCAAGAAAGTAACCTGTATTCATAAGGCAAATATCCTGAAAATGTCCGATGGCATGTTCCTTTCCATTTTCAAAGAGATTGCAAAGGAATATCCGGAGATTGAAGGTGATGATAAAATCATCGATAACACCTGCATGCAGCTTGTCATGAATCCAAACCAGTTTGATGTTATGGTAATGCAGAACCTGTACGGAGATATTCTTTCGGACCTGTGCAGCGGCCTGATCGGAGGCCTGGGACTCGTTCCATCCAGCAATATCGGTTCTGACTATGCTATGTTTGAGGCCGTACATGGCAGTGCACCGGATATTGCAGGCAAGCACCTGGCAAACCCGACCGCATTCCTGTGGTCTGCCTGCATGATGTTAGAGTACTTAGGTGAAAATGAGACCGCCGGACGCATCCGCAAGGCTGTGGATGAGGTTCTGGCAGAAGGCAAGCACCTGACAAGAGATCTGCATGGAACTGCAACCACCGAGGAATATGTGGACGCAGTGATTGCGAGACTGTAAAACTTCATACACGCACAGCAAAAGCCCCGGAATTTTTTGATTCCGGGGCTTTAATATATTATATTGTGCTAAACACTAAGCTTTTGCAATCTCCTGAAGGATCGCAATAATTACTTCTTCCATCCGATAGAAAGATTCCACATCTGCTTTTTCATGCGGTGTATGAACATCATAAAGATTTGCACCACAGGAAATCATATCGATATGATCTCCCAGTTTTTCTGCCAGATATCCACATTCGATTCCGGCATGAATTCCTGTGAAAACAGCATCTTTTCCAGAATACTCACGGTATGTCTTCGCACAAATATCACGAAGTTTAGATTCTTTACGATATTCCCACTGCGGATAATCACCATGGAAGGTGCAGTTCATTTCCAATGCCTTCGATAATATCTGCATTTTTTCTTTTAACTGTGCTTTTTCTAATTTTACAGAGCTTCTTCCGGAACACAGGAACTCAAGTGTTCCATCCTGAATCGTCATACTGCCTATATTAGAAGATGTCTGTACCATTTCCACATTTTCTCTGGTTCGGCTGATAACGCCGCACGGAAGAAACGTAATTGCCTCGATAATCAAATTCACCGTTTCCTTTGTAAACACAGTTACCTCTTTTTTCTGCTCTTCCTTCTCCAGGCGGAATGACAGGTTTTCTGTTTCAGAAAACTGTGCTTTCAGCATTTCTTCCAGTTTAGAGAGTTCTTTTAATAATGCCTCTTCGTCCTGACTTGATGTGTGCATAACAATCGTTCCCTTAGATGCAATTGCATTTGCTTTTCCAGGCGCATCCAGCGAAGAAATACGTGCAAATGGAGCAATATGATAAAGAATTCTTCCCACAAGCTGAATTGCATTTGCTTTTCCAAGAGCTATATCCAGACCCGAATGTCCTCCGCTTAATCCACATAATGTCAATGTATATGCAATATCTTCCGTTGAGCCCGTATATTTCAGCGGAAGAGAAAGATCGGTTCTGACTCCTCCTGCACAGCTTGTAAAGAAAACACCTTCTTCTTCTGCATCCAAATTAATCAGATAGCTTCCTTTGACATCTGTAAGTTCCAGATGCTTAACTCCCTCTAGGCCCACTTCTTCACTGGAAGTAATTAAAATCTCCAGGGCCGGAAGCGGCAGATCATTTCGATCCAGCAAATCCATTGCATAAGCAACTGCCAGTCCGTTATCAGCACCAAGAGAGGTTCCATCCGCTGATTTCAAATAACCATCTTCTTCCACAACATGGATACCATCTTCGTACTTATGAGTGCTATCTGCGCTCTTTTCATAGACAATGTCCATATGACCCTGCACAATAACCGTTGGTCCCTTATATCCAGGAATCGTTGACGGTTTCCGAATCAGCACATTATGATGGGCATCCCGTTCTGCCTGCAGGCCTCTGGCTTTTGCAAAATCGAGCAGATACTGGCTGATCGCTTCCTCGTCACCGGTTTGTCTCGGAATACGGCAGATATCTTTAAAATATTGAAGCAGCTTTTCATTTTTAGATTGTCTTTCCATAAATATAATCTCCCCGTACATACAATTTGATACGAAAATTTAGGATAAACGCTTTTGAGATAATAGGGCGCTGACAATTCTGACAGCGCCCTTTCCCAATTAGAGGTATTATTTAGGTATGTTTACTACCATTGTAATGATTAATATCCTTCAACGCCAAGTGCTTTACAGAATTTTCTTGCTTCCGGATCTACATAGATTCCGTTTTCTTCCAGCTTATAGCCATCCAGAAGAATCGTCGGTTTAGAAACAATACCATCTGTATGAGCAGCAGCATCCCAGCAAGCTCCCATTAAGCTGGCTCCCTGACTTCCGATACCCATCTCGATACATCCAAAGAGTCTCTCATCCTCAACAATACGTCCGGTAGGTTTGGTTACGCCCGGGTTAAAGCCGATGGAATAATGAGCCAGACGGAACATATTCGGGTCATTAAATTTATTCAGCCATTTTTCGAAGATAGCAGCATCTTTTCCGCCTTCTATTTTTGTTACAACACCTTTTTCCAGGGTCAGCTCTACATTGCTGTTAAGAAGACCTAATGTATCCGGTGGGAACAGAGCAGAATCAAAAATTAATTTACCATTGATAGTCTCCTCTACCGGACACCAGCTTACCTGACCGCCTAACATAACCGGATAGCCCTTCTTGGTTGCTCTCTGTCCAGAATGTTTAACGCCGCGTCCCTGATTGTAGCCAACTAAATTTGTTCCATTCTTATCCGTAACAATTACTTCATTTGAGCGATGAACTTTATCTGTCAGATACTCACCAAATTCAATCAGGACATCATAGTCAACACGGCCAACCGTATTTACCAGCATGATAACATCCATACCATTTAAGCAAGTAAATCTTGCACCATTCTCCATTGCTTTTCTAAAGCAAGGAGTATGCATAGAGCAATAGTATGCTAACTCAATCCATACATCTGCATGCACTACTGCATCTGCAACCGGGCGAATCGGTTCTTCATACGCTTTTCCGGAAGTCGGATAGTGAATAATAACCGGATTTGCACCAACTGAATATGCTGCACCTGCAACCGCCTCAACCACACGGAAATCTGCAGATGTATCAGCGGTGATAACTACATTTTCACCCTCTTTTACAAGCATGAAATCACGTACCAGTTTTAAAGCAGCACTTGTTACTTCAAATGATAAGTAAGTGTTTGACATTTCTACGCCAACCGGATATTCCATAATAAGTTCCTCCTATAATATATATTTTTATTTATTAAGTTTCTTTCCAAGGTTCATCGTGGAGCTGAAGAAGCTGTACAGGGCGGCACCGGTAATGAATCCGGCACCCAGAATATACAGTTTACTCTGTCCAAGATCACCATATTTCTTAACTACAATGTAACGAATCAAAAGACCAACGAGTACTGTAATACCAGCCATCGGAGAAGCAATCAGAAGACCGGTCGCAAATAAAACACCTAACTGACGGCCTGAACCGCCGATTGCCTGAAGAAGTGCTCCCGGGATAGCCCAGATAATCAGGTTCTTTGCTACTGCCATATTAGTTCCTGCATCAATAGTTGCCACATATACAGCATCAACCGGTGCGAGCATTCCTTTTTCAAAATATGCTTTGTAAGTAAAGAGAACAACCAGAATTGCAATTACAGCACTGACCATTTTTGCAATATACTGCTGTCTTCTTCCTTCCATCTCAAACGGAACATCTTCACCGTTGCCTCTGACAATATAACCAGATTTCAGGTCATATGCCATATCAGCAAAGGCCGGTCCGGTTGCGGAAGTAAAGCCAACCAGGATTGCCAGCTGTGCCGGCGGGAATCCAAACAGCATTCCAAGAATCAGGAAAATGAAAGCTGTTGCAAATGCCGGGAACCATCCGGAGTGCATGGCGGAGATACCAACAATCAGCTCGGAAATGATTGCAGAAAGGGCTGCAAAGATAATCCACCATACGAACATTCCAGCACTCATATCTGCCGAAAATCCACACATAATTGCCATAACAATGGATACCAGAATATATGCGCCAAAACCTTCTGCAAGGGAGAACTTCATGCTCTTTAAGCTTCTGGTAAATTCTTTCTTTTCTACCTTTCCAGTTGCAGCCTCAGCTGCTGCCGCTTCTTTTTCTTTCTTGCTCTTTTTCTGAAGAATCAGAATCATCTGGATAAGAGCAACGAATCCGGCACCAATCATGACACCATGAGGTACATAGTAATCGCCAAGTTTGATGTTGAAGAATTTCGGAGTGTATTCGGAAATCAGAAGGCCCACGCCAAATGCACCAAGAGCCCACATATTTCCAATCCAGCCTACGCCCAGGATATCGGTCGGAATACCAAAAATCTTTCCAACGATTCCGCCAACCATACCAATCATAAGGATAACGGAGTTCTTTCCCTTTTCAGCAACTGCCAGCATAGCCTCTGCTGCTGCAATACCGGGTGCCCATGCTTCTTTTGCCGGGAACATCTCTGTATCAAACACCTTATAAAGAATCGTTGCATCAATGATTACTGCTAATGAAGCACCTACCATCATTGGAATAACCAGATCATGTCTTCCTAACAGATAAGGAATACCGATGGATAAGAAAATACCGTTTGAAGCAGCGAACGTTGCACCTGACATAGCTGTCTGGACAAGGTTCTGGGTATTAATATCTTTATATTTCTGGAATATCTTCAACGGAATTCTGGCAATAATAATTGCAAACAGTGCACCGATGATGGATGTATTTGTACTGATTCCCAATCTGGCAATTAACTCGAGACCAATGATTGAACCAATCACAGAAACTAAAATATTTAACAACATAATAGCTGGATCCCATGCAGATGGGTGTTTTTTATTCATAAATTTCCTCCTTTCTTTTGTCATGCAATGAATGAATTCAGATTAGTATACTTTTTTGAAATTCACGAAAAATATTTTTCTTTGTCTTGATCTTAGCATATAAATCAAATAAAATGAAATTATGTTATTTTATAAAGTGATAAATCTGTATTATACAGACTGTAGTCTGAATTTTGGTCTACAAATTCAAGAATACCCAGGTATTCTTGCTACTAGATGTGCGTTATTTCATATCTGATATAGCCCGCCACCCACGAAATCGCCTTATACAGATATTCACGCAGAAAGGAGAGAGTATATCTGTGTTAAATTA
>NZ_QUDY01000017.1:0-55525 GCF_003477745.1 Clostridium sp. AF35-15
ATCCGGCTGGGAGAAGAATATCTCGCCGTTTTGTATGATCACCTTCATTCGCTACTTTACAGCTATCATGTCATCCAGGCTGATGAGACACCGGTATTGGTAAAACGGGATGGTCGCAGTGCCGGTTCCAAGAGTTATATGTGGGTGTACCGTTCTGACCACATGTATCCGGAAAAACAGATCATCCTTTATGAGTATCAGCGGACAAGAAATGCCTTTCATCCCCGGGAATTCCTAAAGAATTATTCCGGCATTTGCGTGACGGATGGCTATCAGGTCTACCATACACTGGAAAAAGAACGTGAAGACCTGACGATAGCCGGGTGCTGGGTCCATGCCCGCAGGCGCTTTGATGAAGCGCTTGCAGTAGTACCGAAAGAACGCCAAAAAGAATCCGCATCCTATCTGATCTTAAAGCAGATCCAGACGATCTACAGAAAAGAAGGAAAGCTAAAGGAGCTCTCATCGGAAGAACGGCTTTCCCAGCGTCAGGTGGCTATAAAGCCACTGGTAGACGCTTTGTTCGTGTACCTAAAGCAGCATGAAAGCGAGGTCGGAACAGAAAAGCTGAAGGATGCTTTCAGTTACGCTCTAAATCAGGAAAAATATCTCCGGGTTTTCCTGACAGATGGGGATGTCCCTATGGATAATAACGCCTCTGAGCGCGCGATCCGCGGATTCTGTGTTGGAAAGAAGAACTGGCAGATGATCGATACGATCAATGGTGCGAAATCATCCGCGATTATTTACAGCATCGCAGAGACGGCAAAAGCGAATAACCTAAAACCATACGAATACTTTGAACACCTTCTGACAGAGATCCCCAAGCGCATGGATGACAGCGACCGGTCATTCTTAGATGACCTGCTTCCATGGTCGAAAAAGTTGCCGGACGTTGTCAGAAAACTGAAAAAGCAATGAAGTAGAGCCGCGGAAGCGGCTTTTAGCTTATAGGGTACTTGGTATGGAGCGTTTACGAATAGCAAGGTATTTCTGATTATATTTCTGCAAAAAAATACGCATAAAAACTGTGTTTTTTCTATTGTTTTACACACGGTTTTTATGCGTATTTCGGTACTATCCGGCAAAACAAAATCGGCTAAAGAAGCGGTATTCTATGGGAATTTTCATATAATATGGATTCTGTGGGTATCCCCCTGTTTAATTCTGCGAAAATTCGCACGTAGGGGACCATCGGTCTTCAGGCAGAAATACTGTAGAGATTTGGATACCCCACTATTTTTTAAAATATTCCTCACATTCTTCTTGGCTTAAATAACTGACAAATTTTATTTACAGTTGTTCCAATCAAACTATATTATTCTTGTATACTGGATGCGATATTAGATTCTTTTATTCTATTTCCATCTCCAATATTTACGCTATTGTCGTTAAATATTATTACTTGTAATTGCTTAACTATTTCTATTCTCTCATCTTTAGATTTTGAGTCTATATCTATGTCTAAATCATCTAATACTCCAAACTCTTTTTCCAAAAGAATCAAAGCATCAAGTAATCTATTTTCTATGGTAGATAAAATATTATGAATACATTGACTTGAGATTTCAACCATTGCCGATGTAATCATCATATATGGATCTTTATTATAGTGTACTATTACTGGAAAAAAATCTGCATTAATCTGTTTTCCTAATTGTATACTTGATGAATCACATTTTTCCACAAGTTGTCTTAATGCTTCTACTCCCTCTCGAAAACTAACATTTAGCAAAGAATCCTGTAAATCTTCCGGCATCTTTCCTAATGGAATTGAAACATGATTCCATGTCATATGTGATGCCATTGAACCTTTAAAATATGACCCCATAAGACTTCCACGTACTATTCTATATGTAGGTATCTTTGCATCCTTAGGATATCCTGTTATCTCATTATTAATCCAAGTATTTAATTCAACATTATCAAACCCAGTTAATAACACCTTTGTTCTTTTAAGTGCTATAAGCGTATCCACAGTCCCGTTTGCAAGTTCCTTGATAATTTTACTTTTTGGCATTAAAACACCCCCTCTATCAAATTTACAATTCTATCCCAGAATGAAAATAATAATACAATCCCCGCCACTAAAGAAATCAGGAATCCACATATTACAGGATGCTTTTCATAAAATGATTTCTTAACAGATTGATCATCATTAATCTCAAGTCTTTCCGCAATATTAGCATTTTTAATTTTATTATTATCACCAATGTTAATCGACATATCACATTCTCCTATTTATAATTAATGAACACAAATCTGCTCAGATGCAATTCTATTAAAGCTATGTATCAAATGCACTTTTTGTATTTTTATATGTTTATTAATATATTCCAATAATTCCGTCCCATCCAAATACATGTACATCTGCGGTGCAACAAATCCCGGAACGGCATGTCTTAAATCATCAAGTGAAATCTCTGTGGTTTCTTGAAATTCATCAATTTCCATAGCGTATCGATATGATTCTTGATATTTTTCAATACGTGCAACAGCATCTTTATCATTTTTAAACTCTTCTCTCCAGTCAGATAATAGATGTCGCTTACCTAAATATACTATACCTGTAACTGCCTTAACGGGCGAACTAACATACATATATGCCATAATTGGCTCATCCGGGAAATTTCTTCTATGTTCAAATATTTTCTTCCCAGACTTTATTTTCTCGTATACCTCCGGCTTGAAGCTTAAAAGCATTTTTCTCATTTACGCTACCGCCTTAATTCCACTTACATTCTATATTAAGAACTTCTATTGGCATACTAATAAACTGAACATCAAACTTAAGACTTGGTTCAACTTTTGTACTTGCATTGTGAATTCTGAAACTAAGCTGCCAACCATTATCGAGATACATTTCTACTGTATTATCACTGTTAGGCTTAAATTCAAGTGCTACAAGTCTTGTAGGTAATTTCACAATAGGTACTGTGATTGCAGATACCTTGTTCTTTGCAGGCTTATTCAACGTATCGTGCATATTAAATGTATGAATCATTGTAAGTCTCTTGCTATCCTTACTCACAACTTTATAATAATCTTCAATTCCAATTAAATATTCAATCATTTTTCTTGGCATTGTATTGTCTTTCTCATTTGCTCGATTCACTTCATCAATAAAAGCCTGCAACAATGGGATATACACATTCTGACTCTTGTTCCCAATTTCAGACCACTTTGTGCCATTATCTTTTTCCTGTTTTAAAAAGTTAAATATTGGTTCAACTGCATTCCAATATTCATCAGAACAAGGCATATCAAACCATTCATTTCCAAAATCTAATTTATAGCTTAATCTGCTATGCTTAACCGCATCATGATTGTGCTTAATACTTAAGCCAATCTCCCATTCAATATCTTTTCTCTTTATTACAATATCTCTAACATCACCTTTTATGCCTTGACCATCCTTTTGGAATTCAAGAGTAAGCTCATCATTATCCATTTCAGCCATTCTTGGCTCAAGTTCTAATACTGTATTAACTGCAGCTCCAGCAGATATCATAAATGTTTCTTGCATATCTTCATCCATTAAAGACCATGCTTTTTAATTTGCTATCAAACTTGAATTTTCAACAATTCTTGTTTTCCTTAACTCAGCTATTGCCTTATATAAAGTTTGAATCCATGCATATTCATATGCTCTACCCTGATCATTACTCTTTGTACTCACTTTTTTCTCATTAACCTCCTTAGCATCAATAGCATCTCTATCAATTTCAACAGCCGTACCCTTTCCCTCAAGATACAATTTTATTGCTGTAGCAATCTCATATGCTAAATTCACTGGAACAGCATTACCAATCATTTTATATGCAGTATTTGTATCATTGTATATAAATTTAAAATCATCCGGAAATCCCTGTACTCTTGCAACTTCACGAATTGTCATTCTTCTGTAAAGATGTTCTTTTCCTTCTACAAATCTACAATCGTTAGTTCCAACTTTTACCATCTTAGGAGCCTGTGGATGTAACTGACATTGACGTCCAGATGCCTGAACTGTAAACGCTTGTTCATCCCAGCCTTTAACACGATTACGACTCATAAATATAGGTGAATAAGCACCTGTGAAATATTCGTTATTATTTATCGCTTTTGGATTATGTCGATTCTTTTCTCCTGAAGGAACTGCCATATCCTGCAAATCCCAAATTATATCACGTAAGGTAATCTTCTTAGAATCATCTTTAGTGGACCCCTTCGGAAAACCAAAGTCTATATTCAAATCTTTTCTAAACCCTATGTAAAATACTCTTTTCCTTTCTTCTGCAACACCATAATCTTTAGCATTAACCAATGTAAAAGAAACATCATATCCTGCCTCATCAAATAATTCTAAAATATTCTGAACCGCAATTGAATGTCTATTTGCAAGCATTCCACTTACATTTTCCGCTAAAAAAAACTTTGGCTGGAATTCTTTTAATATTCTTATATAATCAAAAAACAACTGACCTCTTGCATCCTTAATTCCCTTAAGAGATCCTGCTTCCGACCATGACTGACAAGGCGGTCCCCCTATGATGCCATCCACTTCTCCATCTATATATTGTGCTATATCATCTCTTGTAACCTGTCTGATATCCCCCTCTATTAAATGTGTATTAGGATGATTGACCTTAAACGTTTCCCATATTGTTTTATCAAATTCATTCGCTACAGGTATATTAAATCCAGCTTTCTCAAATCCTAAATCAAGTCCTCCACAACCACTAAACAAGCTAATTACATTCATCGAATTTTGCTCCTTCATTCTCGTTCTTTTTTATTATTTTCGCTGCCTCGATAAGTGCTGTCCTTCGTACAAATTCGCTATACGAAGCATATGCCTCTAATCTAGCTGCCTGCTTGAATTTATCTAATTCTTCTTCGCTCACTCGTATGCTTATTGATATTGATTTTTTCACTATTTGACACCTCCGACTACTCATCATTCTACCTTCTATAGTATGTCATTGTCAATACTTTGTTGCACAAACAGGTGTTCTTTTGTAGCATTTAATACTGGAATATAAAAAGCTCCGGCTAATCCAATTACAGATTAGTCGGAGTAATGTGAAAACTTTTATATATCTGTTTTCTTCAAAGTTTTTAATTCTGCTATATACTGTCTGCCGACTTACTCCAAAAGTATTTGCAACTTTTGTAACCGCTATGCCAATCAGATACAGCAGATACAATCTTTCTTCATCTACGCTCTTTCTGTATTCCTCATTATATTGATACAGTTGCTCCGCTGTTTCGAGTATTTTCCCTTTTCTCTCTTTGCAGTACTCCACAAATTTTCTGTCATTGTAATAGTTCTCCATAATCCAGACTGCTACTGCACTTTTGCTAATGGGATTTTCATTTTCATCCACGAACTCGCTAATTGAATCTTTCTTCTGATATAGTAGCTTTATGGATAATTCGTCACAAAACATCTCGTCATATAGAACCCAAACCTTTTCCAATGTTTCCATATTCGCTGCACGTTCCTTCCTGCTCACATTTTTTTCAAAATTTCTAATTACTATGTAATACCATCCATGCCCTTCTGAATGCTGTTTCTTTCCTGCCCACTGCTATTCTTCTACTTTTGCTGTCAGTACAATTTCCTATCAACAGTCCGTTCCACGTTTTTTCTGCTCCTGCAATTTATCATATAACAACTGCAATCTTTCCAAAATGATAGCAATGTCAAGACACATATTATTTTCTATGAAAGTAACGGTTCATACTCTCCCACGCTCTCAATACCGTCGTAATTGTAATATCCTCTATAAAAATTCTCTTTATCAAGAATACGCTTCACAAGCATAGCGTTAAAGTCAGCACCTTTTCTGCCCTTGTGTCCTTCCATTTTCATAAACTCTGCTATGCTTTTCAGCGTCATATCTGGAAAACTCTGCTTAATCTCAAATACTCTCCGTACCGCTTTTGCCTCTGTTGCATTTACATATAATTTTTTGCCACCACGCAGACTCTCATAACCAAACGGAGCGCCACCACCTGCATAACCACCGCCCTTGGCTTTCTGCAATCGTCCACGTTTTAATTTCAATGCTATCTCCAACCGCTCATACACATCCAAAAGTTCAAACATCCCATTTACAAAAATTTCGTTTGGATTTTGCGTGTAGATTGAATAATTCGGTCTGTCAATCGCTTTAATATCCACATTGTTCTTTTTGAGTTCTCTGTGTAGCAGAACCTTTACCAAGTCTGACCGCCACGCTCAATGCTCATTTCGTCCTCGTTGGCTTTCGCTCCGCTGATACCCTCGTCCTTGAATATTCCTACCAAGTTGTAACTTTTGGAACTGCAATATTTTTCAATTTCCGCACGTTGCTCCGCTAGGGAATATCCTTGTTTGACCTGTCCCTCTGTTGACACCCTTATGTAGCCATATACATTTTCCATGTAACCGAACCTCCGTTATAAAAATTTATTTTATAACAGCAATTTCATTTCCGGTTATTAAACTGGATAACAACTATTTTATTAACCCCTCTTAAAATAACTAGAAACCATCAACTTTCATAGATACTTTTTTTAATAGCAAAATTTCTTATATGTATATTCCATTTATTCACTACTCCGTCTTTTGGAAAATAAATTACGTTTCTCAACCGTAATCATTGGTTCACCATAGTAATCAATCCTAACTATATCACTTTCTTTAATTCTTATTTCTTCATCATACCCATTTACATATCTGTTTACAATTATCCATTCTCCATGCTTCCTTATACTTCCAGCCTCGGCAAATTGAGCCCTTTCACTCCCCTTTACATAAATATCCGCATATCTATTATCCAAAATGAAAGCCACATCACAATAATTGAGCAAACAGATTATCCAAACCATTAACAATATAATAAATATACCCTCTACTATCCAAGAGTATTTTTTCGAAACATCTGCCAACAAAGAAATTGCATATATTAAGTAAAGTGTAATTACAAGTTTCCTCTTTAGCTTACCATCCTGCCAAAACTCAATTTTACTATTATAACTTTTGCAATTTCTAAAAGTGATTATAGCATTGATTCCTAAATACCAAATTCCACAAATAATATATGAAAAAACCACACCTTTCCAATAACAAAGCATTTTTTTAGCCACAAGTGTAATCAGCAAATTTATCGCCATCATTTTATAAATTTTTATTATAATATCTGGAAAAGTTGGTATTTTTCTACATTTCAGCATCCAATACCCCAATTCTTTATTCTTTTCCTTAAGATCACGCTCGTTTTTTACCCATCCCAACAGAACTATAACTATAGGTATTACCACATAATACATTATCTCACTATCAAATATCTTTAGTAAAATTTCTTTCATCTCTCTAAATTCCTCTTTTCATATACTTATTAAAACAAAATAAGTAAATCATAGGTAAAAACTTAATTACAAAATGTTCAAAAGCCCTATTTTACTACATTCTAACCATTTTATTATAGACTGCCGTGGCAAACCATGAGCACTTTTATTTTTTCTCGCATAGCTTGGTATAACCTCTATTTTCCTTGTATTTACAAGGGTTCTATCTATTTCTCCTTAGAACCCTATCTCGATATATCTTAGCATATTATTTCTTACTCTTAGTAGGTAAAAGCTGTACAAATGGCTGTAAATTTTACCACTCGTACAGCAGCCCTATTTTTTCTCCCAGTGTTATACCGCACTCACTCTTTTTGATGGTGTATAAATAAAGTTGACAGCCTATTCTCAAGGATTTCATAGTATAATCAAGAGAATAAGGAGGTGCCCAACTATGGCACGAAGTCAACGTAAGTACACCATTTGTAAACGCATAAGTTCCGCCGCAAATTATCCAGAAGTACAATCTCTCTCATGATTTGTGCAGGAAGCCATTGCACAATTAACTGCACCTAATGCAAATGAACCTTCTGCTTTTTTAATTTCCGAAACATTACTTTGGAAATTAAAGTCTTATCTAATGATATATTTTGTGCCTTTGCCTTTTCCTTCCACTGCAATCACACCTTTTTGACACATTTCTTTTAGCAGCTTTATTGTCTTTGATTTACCGAAAGGTACATATGGTGCAACTTCGCTGATTGGCTTCAACATCGTCTTGCTTAAAAGTTTATAGATCACGATTTCGTCTTCTGTCAGATCCGCATTTTTTTCAAATATCGGAAGCACAATTTCTATCGCATTTTCTGAAACTTCAAAATCCGGTTTTATCAAACTTTCTGCATACAGTTGTTTTATTCTTGTAATTCCCGTTCCGAATATCTCTACAAATCCCAATCTGTAAAATACATTGGCAAGATTTCTATTTCTTAAAACAGAAAGTTTACCAGACAGATATTCTTCCTCTGTGATTCCAGACGGCAATCCGCCAGGAGAAACTATTTCAATTCGATCATCAAACATCGAAACTCTGATTTGCGAATTCACGTCCCACACTCTATGAATCAGAGCATTGGCGATTGCTTCCCGGAAAGCAGCTTCCGGTACTTTTTCCATCTTCTTTCGATCAGCACCTTGTATTACTTCATATTGGTAATAGTCTCTGAATACATCGATTGCCTTTTCATAAACCTCTAAAACCGATATATTTTCAAAAGTCGATCTCTTTTGAATGATGCTGATATTTTCTCCAAATTTGACAATATCGATTCCCGGAAAATGATTTTTATCTGCCAAAAGCCCTGCTGCATTATTGAATCCATTTACATCGTCATATAAGTTCAATGTCTTCAGTGTGTCCTTATCAAAATTTTCAATCCGGACAGTCTCTTTCAGCTTACGATGTAAAATTTCAAAGGACAGCTCCTGATCTTTGCAAGGCAATTCTTCAAATCGAATATTTTTTCCATCCAATACAAGCCTTGAAAATTCCAGAGTATCTACCTCTATCGTTGCTGTATCATTCCGCTTGTATGCTTTCGATTTATATAGATACGGCTTCTGTAATCCGCTTTTCACAGTAAGCTTTATCGTCTGGTCATTATTCTGTACCTCAAGCGTATAATCCGGCTGCGGTGTAATGCTGTCATTGATTTTATTTTCAATATCCAAGCAGGCTTGTTTTACATCCGGCAAACCTTTTATATTTCCATCATCATCCACTCCAAAAAAGATGGTTCCGCCGTCATAATTTGAAAAAGCACTGACTGTTTTTAAAAAAGTGTTGGTAATCGTTTCCTTGAACTCTAATGTTCTTGTTTCACGCATATCAATCGCCTCCATTTCTGTCTTATATATTATATGCAGAAATGCGCAAAAAAGCAATCGTATTTTTTTACGATTGCTTTTTTGATTACTTTTTGTTGTGTGCTCATAAATAAACTTTCTTTCTATACTGATTGCCCAAAGATTCCTGAATTGGTGAAACAATGTTTTTCCAATTTGAGCATGAGTAA
Source organism: Clostridium sp. AF35-15 (assembly GCF_003477745.1). Taxonomy (NCBI): domain Bacteria; kingdom Bacillati; phylum Bacillota; class Clostridia; order Eubacteriales; family Clostridiaceae; genus Clostridium; species Clostridium sp. AF35-15. The sequence goes on from NZ_QUDY01000017.1 coordinate 9,393, forward strand.
ATGCCTTATAGTAAGTGCGTTATCCTCTGCTTTTCCAAATGACTTTCCAATCTTTTGTGTGTATCGGCTAATTAAAAGTATTTATTTACAAAAATGCACAGTTCCCGATAAGCTAAGAACTGTGCATTTCTTTTTTCTTCAATTTTACAATTTCTCTATTTTTCAAACAAGAACTTCTCGATTTCAAATGGCGATAAATAAATCTCTCCACCATCATCAGTTTAATTTTCGTTTAGATTAACGATTTCTTTTTCCTGTATTCTCTGTCCCTCGGATTTCCTCATGATAGAAATAATCTACGATCACCGGATGTCCCTGCGGGACTCTGCCATAAGGCATTTCATTATCCACAAATGGGCACTCATACTTCTTGGCCATTTCCTCAGCTTTTACTTCAAGTGCTTCAAAGTAGCTGCGGTTATGCTTGTTATAGATCTCGTCGTAAACTGGTACAAGAAAAGGATATTTTCCGGCGATATAATCCATAATTGTCTTTTTGAAACCGCCTCGAAGATTGAGATTTTCGAGACAGAACAGATCGCACTGATCCTTTACCCGCTCAAAGATTGCTTCAAAATTCGTGATACCGGGAAATACCGGAGATACGAAACAGACTGTACGGATACCTGCTTCATAGCAGCGATACGGCGCTCAATGCTAGAAGCAGAGTCCATATCGTTCTTGAAATTTTCATCTAGTGTGTTGATCGACCATGAAACGGTTACTCGTCCAAGCTTCTTCAGCAGATCAATATCTCGTACCACAAGATCCGACTTTGTGCAGATCAGAATATCTGCGTCACTGCCGATCAGCTGCTCCAGAAGTTTTCTGGTATTCCCGAATTGCTCCTCCTGTGGATTGTAGCCATCTGTCACAGAACCGATGACCACCCGCTGTCCGGCATATTTCTTCGGATTCTTAATTTCCGGCCAATGCTTCACATCAAGGAAAGTGCCCCATTCCTCCTTGTGTCCGGTAAAGCGCTTCATAAAAGAAGCATAGCAATACTTGCAGGCGTGTGTACAGCCTACATATGGATTGACCGAGTAACCGCCTACAGGCAGACTGGACTTGGTCATGATGTTCTTTGTTTCCGCCTCATTAATGAGGATTCCATTTATTACTTCTGCCATGATCTCTGTACCTCCAACACTTTATTGAATTCATCCGGCATTTCCTGAATCATATTTTCATTCCCTATGATAGGGACAAGATCTTCCTTCATAAATACCGGAATGTCAAGCGCATGCGCCTGATCTGTCAGAGACCATGCCCACTCCGGCTCCGTATGAACCTTCCTGCTCTGAACTCCAGTCATGGTGCCGACAACGATCCAGTTGATCCCGGAAAGATCAACTGAACCTGGATTGTCGAATAGCGGCTCAAAGGTAACATGATAGTGTTTTGCTCTGACATTTTCCCGTAGTGCGTCAATACGCCACAGTTCTGCTTTTCTCGTCACCGTAACACCAAACCATGCGTTTTCCAAATCTGTATCAAAATCCAGCAGATCTGGTCGCTTTGTAAGGAACAGGAACTGATGCTGTGGATTTTCACGGATTTTTTCAAATACCTCGTCTCTCCATTCTGACTTCCAGCCGGAAAGATCGCTCATGCCGGTAAGAAGAAAGTTCTGCGGACGTTTCTTTTCCATCATCTTGAGCTTACCCGGAAAGAATTCAGGGTCAGCAAAGTCATCAATCATATGCCAGCGTTTCACATTATTGCGGGCGTAGCAATATGCACACCCCACTGTACATCCGATGACGATATTCATGTTTTGAATCTGATCTTTGATACAAATACTCATGATTTCTGCCACTCCTCAAGATTCTTTCTGATACGGTCGAGGTATTCCTCAAACTGGGTAATTTCTTCCTCCGAAAAACCTTTGTAGTAAATACTGCCCATTTTATCAGATACAGAATCGTATTCGTCCTTTAAGGCATGTGCTTTTTCAGTCAGAAACAGGAGTGTTTTCCTTTTGTCCGTTTCAGACTGAACGCGTCTTATCAGCCCTTTATTTTCCATTCTTTCCAGCATCGTAGTAAGAGAAGTTATCGCTAATCCACATTTAATCGAGAGTGATCTGATTGAGATTCCATCTTCCTGCCACAGCACATAAAGAATACGCCCCTGGGCTCCGTTAAACGCATCAATATTCTTTTCGCTGAGAATCTTCTCAAAGATTCGATCTCCAAGTTGTTTTATTTTGGTAACAAGAAATCCGCCATTCATTTTCATACAAAAACTCCTATATAGTATTTTATCAAATAATACTATATAGGAGTTTTACTGTCAACAGTTTGTATGTCTAAGTAGAAGTAAATTCCGATTGTTCGAGCTTTTCAAATACTAACGTACTTAATTCTGTTCAATAAGTGATTTATAGTAGTTACCAAAGTCAGCAAGTGAATTAACAATTGGAAGCATTTTTGCTCCGAGTTCCGTTAATCCGTATTCAACTCTCGGTGGCTGCTCATGGTAATCGTGGCGATATGCCAGTCCATCACTCATCATTTGTCTTAAACTATCTGTCAAAACCTTTTGTGAAATACCATTTGACCTCCTGCCTTACAGTTCCAATCTTGTAGTACTTTCCCTCATACTCAAGTACATCACCAAAGAGTGCCGGAGTTGTTGTTATCTCCTTAACTCCTGTGACAAATACCTGAGATATTGTTTTCATCATCGACCAGCCATGATCAATGCCCATTACTTCTAATCTGTTATCTGCGATACTGACTTGGATTTTCGGTTTTGATATAACAGCGCTGCCTTATCCCACCGCTAAATTGGTATAAAAATAAGAACTAAATTAGTGCTAACCCCTTGATTTTACTGGGTTTCTCTAACTTTGTCCTTATTATAACATCATCATCCTGGAACGGATGAATCCGCTCAAACTTCACATGAAAGTCCAGAATGTCCTCAAAGGTCTTTTCTTCTTTGGCATTATATTCCATCAGCAATACCTTCATTTTATCGGCAACTTCTTCCGGAAGGGCGGTATCCATACCGCCGACTTCATTCGGAAGTTTCTCATAATCGCCAACCGCATACCAATCTTTTCTGGAATCGCTGGTGCCGTTCTTCAAAACCAAGTGAAGCTCTTTGATGAATTTTTCCGTCAGAGCTGCTTTTGCATGATCAATGATCATGTCAATGCAGCAGAAGTGATTTGCTGTTTCAATCACATCATCCACGTTCAGCACTTCTTTTTCTACACCGATGGTGCTGGTTTCAAAGATATATCGGGGCTGATCGTGGGTCATTCGGCTTCCTTCTATATGGTTGGAATAGTATGTCAAATCAATCTGTGTTTTGTGGTAGATCCCTCCGGAGTATTTACTTGCCTTCTGCTCTTTCAGAATATCCAACAGTGTAACACTTTTTGCCGACATATGAAATGCAATTTCTGGATACAGAACGCCGGACTCCATCGAAAATGAAGTCCGGCAAGGTATTATCTATATACGGTTTCTCTTCAATTTTTTGAAACTTGCTTTTAAGGAGTATATACAGTTTATGCTACAGATGCAGGGCAAATCTGAAAAGCAGCGGTGACGAAACTGAGAGCACGCTTCTCATACAAAGGCATCTGACTCCTATCAGACCCAACCTTAAATATCCTATTAACCTCCGCCCAAAGAGAAACAGGGATTTCATGTATCGAGCAACTCAAATCTCATCCCTATTATATTTCTTAACGTGACCGATGTGCATTCTGTCTTTTCGTCATACCTTAAAATATTTTTGCAGCACATGTGAGTATTTTCCTTGTAATGTACAATGCAGATTTTTCTGCATATTCCCTTAACTGAACCATGCTTTCCGCCATCGAAACCGGCAGCCTGAGCGCAGCGGCGGCAGAACTGATGGAATTTACGCGGAAGGATCTGATTCATGCCTTCGAGTAATTTATACGAAAATCCGCTTTTTATACATTACTCGTCCTTCTTCACCTGCTGCAGCACCTCCTCCGGCACCGAATCCAGCAGATAATTTTTATGTCCGCTATGCGGTCGGTTGGTATGCTCACGTGTCTGATTCTTCACACGGTCTACCTCTTCCTCAAAATCCCGCGCCGAATACAGCCCGCAGCCCTGCCCACGGATGATGATCTGTTCCAGACGGTCGGAGGTCGCTACCATCACCGTATATTTCCGCCCATTTTCATGGGCAAATTTCTCGATGTACTGGTCAGCTGTCTCCGCCTCTTTCGTAAAGACTACATGAATGTTGTGGTAATCCGTCACCTCCGTCCGGTGTCCCTGCACCCGGTAGGCGTCGAACACCGCTATCACCTCGATACCGCGGCTTCCCTGATAATCGCAGAGAATATCCAGCAGCTTACCACGGGCGCTATCAATGTTGATCTTCGCCAGCTCATTTAACTCATCCCAGGAGAAAATAATGTTGTAGCCATCTACCAGCAAGTATTCCCGTACCGCCGATGCCATTTTCCCTTTGGAGCCGCCGGTTCTGCTGCCCGCTCCGCCACTTTCCGGCGCTTTGCCTGCATGTTCCAATTTTCCTGCATTTCCAGCCACAGAACTTCCCGATTTTCCTTCACTTCCAGATGCCAAAGTTTCAGCTGTCCCGACTTTCGAATCGCTCTTCTGTCTCACCGCTTCCTGCCTCCGCGCCGTCTCTCCGTACACTCCGGCACCATAGGTTTCCGCCGGGCGTTTGCTCTTTCCGCCCCACCGGCGTTTTCCGCCGTCTTCCTTTTTATTTGCATGGTAGGTGCGAGCGAGAATCGCATCGACCTCGTCCGTTCCGATCCACATTTCTTCCGAAGCGCCGCCGCCCTGTCCATCCGAGGAGCGCGCACCCAGCTCAGGGATCGCATCCATCCGCCGTTTTCCATTGGAATCGCCCAGGCAGCTTTCCAGATGCATGTAATCTTTGACCTCATCCCAGTTGACGACAAATCCCGCTCCGTGCGTACAGAAAACAGATCCGCTCGGGTTTGCCAAATCCGCATCCGGATCATACCCGGCTGCCGCAATGATTTCTTCTTCATTGTGGCACGGTCCGTAGCCATCGAGCGTGCAGATCATCTGTCCCAATCCGCCCGTGTACGCCGTCACCTCCGTCTGATATCCATCGAGTGCCGATACCGGGGCACGTCCGGTTAATATTGCCTGCCCGTCCTCCAGCGCCGGTCCCTCAAAAACGGCAAACCGCCGCTCCAGGTCGGTCATCGCACGTCCTACCATCTTGTCCGGTATCGTCAAATGAAAAGCATAAAACGGTTCCAACAACACCGAATGCGCCTGCATCACCCCCTGACGAACCGCCCGATACACGGACTGTCGGAAATCGCCGCCTTCTGTATGTTTCACATGGGCACGTCCCGATTTCAGCGTAATTTTCATATCCGTGATCGGCGCCCCGATCAGAACGCCCCGGTGTATCTTTTCTTCCAGATGCGTCAGCACCAGCCGCTGCCAGTTTTTACTTAAAATATCTTCGCTGCAATCGGTATCAAACACCAGCCCGCTGCCCGGCTCTCCCGGTTCCAGAAGCAGATGTACCTCCGCATAATGGCGCAGCGGCTCAAAATGCCCGACGCCCTCGACCGTATCGGTGATCGTTTCTTTATATACAATGCTGCGCCCGCCAAACCGGACATTTACCCCAAAACGCTCTGCAATCAGGCTTTTCAGAATCTCCATCTGGATCTCGCCCATGATCTGGGCGTGAATCTCTTTCTTTTCTTCCTCCCAGACAATATGAAGCTCCGGCTCTTCTTCCTCTAATTGAAGCAGTTTCGGCAGCATCGCCGCCGCATCCACATCCTCCGGAAGTTCGACGCGATACGTCAAAACCGGCTCCAGCACCGGTTCCGCGCCCATTTCACAGACTCCAAGCCCCTCGCCCGGTTTCGTGTGCAAAAGTCCCGTTGCCGCACAAATCATACCCGCCGGTGCCTCGCTCACCGCCTCATACTTATCGCCTGAATACAGGCGGAGCTGATTTACCTTTTCCTCGCCGATCCGGTCTTTGACATGCAGCACGCCGCCCGTGATCTTCATATAAGTCAGGCGTTCGCCCTGGCTGTCGCGCACAATTTTAAATATTTTCGCCCCAAATTCGTCTGGATATGCCGGTTCCAGCGTATACTCTTCCAGACCGCGCATAAATTCTTCCACACCCGTATTTTTGAGCGCCGAACCGAAATAGCACGGAAACAGATCCCGGCTGGCAATCCGGCTGCGGATCGCATCTTTAGACACCTGTCCCGTCTCCAGAAATTCCTCCAATTCCGCTTCGCCGCTGACTGCTGCCTCTTCATAGAAACTTTCCGTCCCGTCCGCACCAAAATCAACGAAGTTGCCGCCCAGCGACTCTTTTAGGTCGCGCAGGACCTCCTGTTCCCGTCCCGGCGCCAGATCCATTTTATTGATAAAAAGGAACGCCGGAATCTGGTAGCGCGCCAGCAGCCGCCACAGCGTCCTTGTATGCCCCTGCACGCCGTCTGAACCGCTGATGACCAGCACCGCATAGTCCAGCACCTGAAGCACCCGCTCCATTTCCGCTGAAAAATCCACATGTCCCGGCGTGTCCAAGAGCGTCACATCCATATCATCCCATGCAAGCCGCGCCTGCTTGGAAAAAATCGTGATTCCGCGCTTTTTCTCCAATTCATATGTGTCCAGGAACGCATCGCCCTTGTCCACCCGCCCCAGATGGCGGATCATGCCGCCCGCATAGAGCATCGCCTCTGATAATGTTGTCTTCCCCGCATCTACGTGCGCCAGGATTCCCACCGCCAGTCTCTTCATGTATGTTACCCTCATTTCCGTTCTATATGAAAAAGAATGTGCCTTGGCACATTCGGTCGTCTCGCGCGGTCGCTTGCGACATGTTTCTGCTTCGCGCGAGTGCGCATCCTCGCGAAGCGTTTTTTGTTTCATAGGACGTAATTTCCTATGAAATAAAAATCACTCTACCCGTTATGATACCATGTATGTCACTGATTGTAAAATACCGCGTGCTGACCAGCCCGCTTCTATATCACAAAAAAAGTGCCTCTATTTTACTTTTTTTCGTGATTTTTCGGATTGCCAATTTTATGTATTTCTTATAAAATCTACTCTCAGAGTTTTATAATCGTTTTTTAGAAAGGATGTTTTTTCTATGAGCCGCTCTTCGCAACGCTCTACCATAAAAGATATGACAAACGGGAGCCCGGCAAAGCTGATTCTGGGCTTTGCGGTTCCGATGCTGATGGGACTTCTGTTCCAGCAGTTTTACAGCATGGTCGATACGATCATTGTTGGAAAATTTCTCGGTGTCGATGCACTGGCTTCGGTCGGTTCCACCTCCGCCATCAACTTTATGATTAACGGTTTCGTCATCGGCGTCTGCACCGGGTTTTCCATTCCGGTTGCACAGCGGTTCGGCGCACAGGATTACAAGGACATGCGCCGTTTCGTCGCTAATGCCGGATGGATCGCCTCCTGTTTTGCCGTGGTCATGACCGTGATCGTCTGCCTGATGACACGCCAAATTCTCGTCTGGATGCAGACGCCGGACAATATCATTGACGGCGCGTACAGCTACATTTTCTTCGTATTCGCCGGTATCCCGGCAACCTACCTGTACAATACGCTGGCGGGCATCATCCGTGCGCTCGGCGACTCCAAAACGCCGGTCTATTTCCTGATTTTATCCAGCCTTTTAAACATTGCGCTGGATCTGCTTTTCATCGTACAGATCGGAATCGGCACCGCCGGAGCTGCCTATGCAACTGTTATCTCTCAAGCAGTATCCGGTATTCTCTGCCTGATCTATATGAAGAAAAAATTTGAAATCCTGCATATGCACCATGAGGAAACGCGCATCAGCGGCAGACACATTTACATTCTCTGCAAAATGGGTGTGCCGATGGGACTCCAATACTCGATCACCGCGATCGGCTCGGTTGTCATCCAGACTGCCATCAACTCCTTAGGTTCCATCGCAGTTGCCTCCGTCACCGCAGGTCAGAAGATCGGCATGTTCTTCTGCTGCCCGTTTGACGCACTGGGCGGCACGATGGCAACCTACGCCGGACAGAACGCCGGTGCCGGGAAGGTAGACCGCATCCGCCAGGGCGTCCGGTCCGCAACTCTCATCGGCGGCATCTACTCCATTGCGGCGTGCATCGTGCTGACCGTGTTTGGCGGCGTGATTCCGCTTCTCTTCGTCGATGCCTCGGAAACAGTTGTAATCCATCAGGCGCATCAGTTCCTGACCTTCAACTCCCTGTTCTACATACCTCTGACAATCGTCAATGTATGGCGTTTCACGATTCAGGGAATGGGCTACAGCCTGCTCGCCATCCTGGCAGGTGTCTGCGAAATGATCGCCCGCGCCATGGTCGGCTTCCTGCTGGTGCCGATCTTTGGCTACATCATCATCTGTTTTGCCTCTCCGCTTGCATGGCTGCTCGCCGATGCCTTTCTGATTCCGGCATTCTTCTATTGCCAGAAACATTTGCTGTCTGAGAAAGCACGGATAGACTAAAACAAAATAAATAATACAACTCAAAAAAACTCCTCAGAAAGCTTTCATTTTGACTACTTTCTGAGGAAATTTTTGATTGCAGATTCTTATTTTGGGCTTTCGCCAATTTGATTTTCAAAGATTTTTATTGTTCCGTCTATCCTTACACAAGCACAGTTCTATGCAAATGATTTCATTTTTGTATAGGCAGAGTTCACGCATTTTCACTTTCCTCCGGCTCATTCTCACTCCACTTATCCTGCATTTCTATCTCTTCTATTTCCCTCTTCTCATCCCGCACGTCCCTATAAAATGCCGCAAATGCCGCCTCCTCATATGGGCGCAGAAACAGATAGCCAATATTGAGCGGTCCCATCAGCCCTGCCAGAAACAGCACTGCCAGAAACAGCACGGTCACACCACTGAGCCTTCCCTGTGTATACAAAAGAACCGCTGGTATTATATATTGAATGCTGCAGATCAGCCGCCAGCCGATAAAGCTAAAGGTCAGGCAGAATAAATTCCATTTTCTCCCATCCATCAGGCGGCGCGACTCGGTGATCGCCTCGTTAGCGGAATATTCTGGATGTTCCATCAGCACATATGGTGTCATCGCATAGCTGTACGTCTTTATAAACCCCGGAACGAAAAACAGGCAGGTCCAGCAATATATATAAAAGCCGCGCACAAATACCATCGCCACGCCATCTGTGATCCGCGAAAACTGGGAAAATAAATCAGAAAAGGACGCTTCCTTTTTCTCTGCCAGATTCAGATGGAAACGGGCGTATCCCATCTGCCCCGCACCTCCAATAATAACCACCATCAAGCCCCAGATAAGCAAAAGCACCCAGGGCAGAAGCATGCTGCGCATCGGAAATACCTGCGTCAGCACATTCTTCACTTCCGGTCGTGCCTGTATCACTTTTTGCAGATCTGATATTCCATCTAGCGCCGTATCGGCAATCTCCGCACCGATCAGGGACGCTGCTAATCCCGTTCCCATCGCAAGTTTCCAGTTTCCGCGCAGTGTCTCACGCGCCATTTGCCTAAATTCAGATGCACTTCTCATGCTTTCTCCTCCTTTCTTTCTGAAATCATTGTATCATTTTTCCATTTTGACCGTCAATATACCGCTTCAAACCGTAAATAATTTGTAATAAGGTCGTAATGATTCTACTGTCGTCAAAGGCAAATTCAGAATGCCGGAATTACTCTCCCAGTATTCTGGGAGCTGATTGAGCTGGCGATCCGCTGGCGCTTCTCATCTTCCAAATCTGCCCTGCTTCCCGCAATCTTTAGCTGAAATTTTTAGCCTGCATCACAGACAGGTTGTTTTCATTTTCCCCTACTTCATATACCCGCGCAGCTTCACATATTCCTTGATCAGCTCCGCCGTCTCGTCCAGTCCAAGGCGGGTCGTATTGATCGGAAGATCGTAGTTCTTCATATTTTTCCAGTCATTTCCAGTAAAATATTTATAATAATTCTTCCGCTCATTCTCAATCTTCCGGATGCGCTTCTTCGCTCTTTCTTCACTGATGCAGTCTACTTCCATAACGCGCTGTACGCGGCGCACACGGTCGGCATAGACAAAGATGCGGACCAGATTTTCGATCTCCTCGTCCTGATCCAGCACATAGCCAGCCGCACGGCCTACAAATACGCACGGTTCCTGTTCTGCCAGCTCCCGCATCACCATCGCCTGGAATTTAAACAGGTTATCCGGCGATGTCACATCGCCTTTCAGGGACGGCTTTCCGAACACATCTGCCTTCTTCGCGCCAGTCAGACGGTGAAGCAGGTTGTTTCCCGCTTTCTCATCCGCTAAACGGAAAAATTCCTCTCCGACCGCACTCTTCTCCGACGCCATCTTTAAGATCTCATCGTCGTAGAAATGAAGCCCCAGCTCCTCTGCCAGCTTGCGTCCCACAATACGTCCGCCGCTTCCGTACTCCCTCTCGATTGTGATAATCAAATTTTTATTTCCCATAAATTCCACCGCCTTTCCAGGTCCCAATTTTTAGATGCGCTCGCTCACGCAGATCGCGCCATGCGGGCGGATGCTCATGCGGTATACATTGCCCTCTCCGATCGCGTTTTCAATGTATTCTGTATACTCGTCCACCAGATCGTTCGGAATCATCGCCATGATAACACCGGCAAAGCCGCCGCCATGAACCCGGCATGCGCCGCGTCCTTTTTTCGCGATAAACAATTCCGTCAGCGCCAATGCAATGCTGATGCCCTGCTCCTGCACGTCTGCAGTCGTGTATACATTCTGAAGCCATTTCCAGGAAGAATTGCCCGAAGCTGTGATTCCCTCCAAAAAGGCAGCAAAATCATTTTCCCGAAGGGCCTTTACTTCCTGCTCCACTCTCTTATTTTCCTCAAAGAAATGGAACGCACGCATCACGGAACGGTCTCCCGCAAATGCACGCACTTTCGCCAGGTTTGCGATCACCTCTTCCTCGGAAATCTCCGCGCAGACCTCTTTGCCAAAGTACTGCGCTACTTTTTTCATCTCGTTTGGAACGGAAGAATAATCTGCGCTCAGATCCGCGTGGCCTTTTCCCGTATTTACAATCATCAGGCTGTGATCCTGCGCGCCGAAATCAAAATCAATCTTCTCCACAACCGGCGCTTCCGGATTTTTAAAATCGATCGTAATCAGACCGCCGACCGCGCATGCCATCTGATCGAGCAGACCCGACGCCTTGTTCCAGAACTTGTTTTCTGCATATTTTCCGATGTGGGCGTAGGTGACAACATCCATCTTTCCCTCGTTAAACATCGTATTTAACATAGAGCAGATCAGCATCTCATAGGAAGCCGAAGAGCTGACGCCCGCCGCGCTGATAACATTGCTGGTAATGTATGCGTCAAATCCGCCAACCTTGTATCCTCTCTCCTCAAAGCCCTTTAAAATGCCCTTTGTCAGGTCGATGGTGCCGCTCATACCCGTGCTCGGTTTCAGGTCGCTTAAATGGATGCTGAAATTTTGATGAAATGTCTCACTTAATATGCGGATCGTGTCGGTTCCGTTCGGTGCCGCCGCGCCGACGCAGTCCAGGTTAATGCTGCCCGCCAGCACCTTGCCATGATTGTGATCGGTGTGGTTGCCGCTGATCTCCGTCCGTCCCGGGGAAGTAAACAGCTTGATATCACGTTCCCCATATGTTTTCTCAAAGCGCTCTGCCACATAGCGGTAACGCGCCCGGTTCTCCTCCGCTTTCTCTGCCCCGTATAATTCTGCCATCAGCACTTTCGTTTTCTCAGATTCCAGCTGTTTCAGTGTTTCTTTGACTGACATATCCCTTCTCCTTTTCCCCAAATTGTTTGTTACTGTTCACGCATACGCGCCCAGTAACGGAATTTGCCGTGGCTTCGCATTTTAATACGGCAAATTCCTGCTGCCACCACGTTTTCTTACGGCACTTTCGGTTCCAAAAGTGCCTACCCGGGAACATTAACAATTGTTCCCTTTATATGATTATGATTTCAGATATTTTGATTCAATCTGACTTCTTGTATGTATTATATCATAACTCACGAACCCGCGCTATCGCGCTCTACCGCCCTGCTTCGCATGGCTGTTCGTTCGTTAATGGCGCAAGAAAAGAATATGTCTGCTTCGCAGCCGCATTCTTTTCTTCTGCGCTCATTATATCATTTTCCTCAAAATGCCTCAATACGATATTCTTTCGTGTATTTACAAAATGCTGTGGTTCTGGTAAGCTTTCATTTATATAGTAAAACACAGGAGTCCGTATGAAACAAACTACTCAAACATACCTATCATTACCCGAAACATTCCATCCTGCATCCACCGCCTCCGGCAAACATCCGGATTCCTCCATGCCCCGCTGCTACTCCGACGGTCGTCCCTACTATTCGTTAAACGCATGGCTGAAAGACCAATTTGGGCAGAAAATCTACAAGCTGGCGCTCGACGGCGGCATGACCTGTCCCAACCGGGACGGTACGCTGGGAACGGGCGGCTGCATTTTCTGCAGCCACGGCGGTTCCGGCGATTTTGCAGAGCCGGCTCACACCTCCGTGACCGAACAGATCGAAGCGGCAAAGGCGCGTGTCGCAAATAAAATAAAGGACGGAAAATATGTCGCATATTTCCAGTCCTACACAAATACCTATGCGCCTGTCTCCTATCTGGAGCCGCTTTTTTCCGAAGCAATCGCCCACCCGGACGTGGCCGCCCTGTCCATCGGAACCCGCCCGGACTGCCTGCCGCCGGATGTCCTGGAGCTTCTCGCCCGCTTAAACCGTCGAAAACCGGTCTGGGTGGAACTGGGACTTCAGACCATCCATGAGGAAAGTGCCGCGCGCATCCAGCGCGGTTATTCCCTCCCGGTCTTTGAAAATGCCGTCCGTGAACTGAAAGCCGCCGGTCTGACCGTCATCGTCCATGTCATTCTGGGGCTGCCTGATGAAACAAAAGCCCAGATGCTCGATACCGTCCGCTATCTGGCCGATTTCCAGCCCGCCATCGACGGCATCAAACTTCAGCTTCTCCACATTTTACGCGGCACGAAGCTGGCAGAGCTCTACGAACAATCACCTTTTCCGGTCTTTTCAATGGACGAATACATTGAGCTGCTGATCGAATGTATCCGCCTGCTGCCGCCCGATATGGTCATCCACCGGATCAGCGGCGATGGACCGAAAAAATTGCTGGTCGCACCGGAATGGAGTGGAAATAAGCGGGCGTTTTTGAATACGTTTTCCAAGGCACTGCGAGAAAGCGGGTGTTTTCAGGGGCAGGATTTCACGAATTGATTTTACTGCACCTGCACCTTTCCATTCTCATCAATCTGCACGCCGTCCGAAAGCCCCTGTATCTTCTGGTAAAACGCCTCTTTCTTCCCCACGTCCAGCTCTCTCGTATATCCGGCAGATGAAGTTGCAGGCACAATTGAAAGCGCCGTCTCTCCCTGTGCATCTACCGACGCCTGCACCAGCATTGTCTCCGGAATCGAACTTCCGAACACAAAATTTCCCAGACTGTACAGAATCCATTTTCCATGATACAGCTCAATCCCCTGCAGCACATGTGGATGGCTGCCAACCACCAGATCAGCGCCCGCGTCGATGTACTGATGTCCCATCTCCCGCTGGTACGCCTCTGGCTGCGTGTTCCGCTCGATACCCCAGTGGACATAGACAACCAGATAATCACACTCTTTCTTTACCTTCTGGATCTCCTGCACGACCGAAGCCGTGTCATACGCCGAAAACATACCCGGATGCAACGATCCTGCCGCCCATCCGCCCGTCGGAAAGACGCGCGACGCGCCCAGAAAGCCAATCTTTTTTCCATTTTTCTCAATGATCTGCGGCTGTTTCGCCTCTTCCAGATTTTTTCCCGCCCCAACATGCAAAATCCCGGCACTGTCCAGCGTATCGCACGTGTCCAGCAGTGCGTCCGTGCCGTAATCTAGCGCATGGTTGTTCGCCACCGTCACGATATCTGGTCCGATCTCCTGTAAAATAGACACGCGGGACGGCGATACCCGGAACGTAAACTGTTTATCCGCCGCCTGTGTTCCCCGGTCGCTGAACGGAAATTCCAGGTTTGCCATAAAAATATCAGACTCCGCGATCGTCTCCCGCAAGCTCTCTCCGAGGACGCCGCCGATACCTCCCATACGGTCGTAGGCATTTAAAACATGGTTGGAAAAATAGATATCTCCGGCAAACAGAAGCGAACACTCATTTGAATCATTTTCTCCCGGTTCTGACTCAAGTTTGCCAGATTCGTCCTGCCCCTGCATTTCCACCCTCAGTTCCGCGCCATCTACCTGTTCTGACTCCACCTGCCCGTCTATATCTGTTTCCGGATCAAGCGTTTCTTCCGATACCGTTTTGTCTTTTGGCTCCAATGAGATTGTCTCTTTCCATATGGAACCTCCCGCCTGGCATCCGCCAAGCAAAAGCGTCATTCCTGCCAAAATTGTCAAATTTCCAATTCTAGATAAAAGAAATGCCGTCCGGTATCTGAACGGCATTTTCGTGCATTTACTAAAAAATGTATGCTTCATTTTTCCTCAATCAATCGCAGCTGTCCGGCGTTTTCCACCTTTCCAGCTGTCATCACCCACTCTTTCTCCCTACAGTGTCATAATGATTCCGCCGTCGCCCGCATATACGGTTGCAACGCCAGCCGTATTCGTGATCACTACCTCACGGAAGTTTGCCCGTTTACACATGTTCTCTTTCACGTGCTCAGCACGTTCCGGGTTATTACAGTGTGCGATCACCAGACGTTTGCTTGCGGTATCGCCGCCCTCTTTGCACGCAATCTCCGCCATCCGGTCGAGCGCCCGGGTCATGCCGCGCGCCTGATCACGCTTGATGATCGTACCGCTGTCCGCGCCCATAACCGGCTTGATATTCAGCGCCGACGCGATAAAAGCCGTCAAACCGGTCAGACGGCCATTTTTCTTTAAGAAATCAAGCGTCTCAATGACGAAATACGTGTTCATCGAATCCCGATATGCCTCCGTCTGCCTGCAGATCTCCTCAAACGGAAGACCTTTCTCGCACAGTTCCCGGATGAACAGCGCAATATTTAACTCGCCCGCCGACGCCGACAGGGAGTCAATGACTGCAATCTTCTTTCCATCCGTTCCGTTCTCTTCCTCATAAAGGCGTTTTGCCAAAGCCGCCGAGTTGTAGCAGCCGCTCAGATGGTTCGAAAGCGTTACCACGAAAATATATTCTGCCTCGCCCTCAAATGCTTCCTTGAAGCTCTCCGGCGATGGACACGCCGTCTTCGGGCACTCGGGACTTGCCTTTACCTTTGCCAGAAACTCCTTCTGGTTAAATGTCTCATCATCCGTTACCTTGTAATCCCCTATCTGCAGGGTCAGCGGAATCATCTGAAAATGCGGATCCAATTTCAGTTCCTCCGTCAAATCCATGCAGCTATCACCAATAATTTTATATAACATAACGTCCTCCCGTTACGCAATTCACATCACGTAGTATTCATTACTATTTATTATAGTAATCACACAGCAGGAAGTCAAGCAGAATCCCGTGAAATACACGACACTTTCACTTCCAAAAGTGCCTACTTGTGAACAGCAACTGACCACCACATCATCTCGACAAGAAAAACGCCATCGTAATCAAACTTACCAGAATAAATGCCACTGTCCCGAGATTCCCATACATTGCCCCACATATATTGCGGAATTTCACACCCTCTGGGATTGCCCCATCGGACAGCCGGATTTTCCGGAAATTGAAAATCAGCAGAACAAACGATCCGATGATCGTGCAGCCCATAAACCCGGTCATCAGAAACGTGATAAACAGCGGCAGCAGCGTATCCTGTGTTCCAAGCATCGCTATCACTAACGACCAGCTGTTGATCAGAATATGCAGCAGACAGTTATAACGCATCCGTCCCGTCTTCACCGCCACATATCCCAGAACCACGCCAATCACCGCCGCATAGAGAAACTGCGTCACATTTCCGTGCATCAGACCAAACATCAGCGCCGTGTAGGTGATCGCCGCCTTATCGCCAAAACGGCGCAATCGGTTTAAGAGTTTCCATCGAAAGATATATTCCTCAATAATTGGTCCTAAAAACCCTACATATAAAATCATTACCGGCGAGAGCGAATCCAGCATCTCGTTGACCGGGTTCATCGCGGATGCATCGCCGCCGCTACTTGCCGCCACCGCATCATTGATTGCATTTCCCAGCAGGTTAAAGATAGTTCCAAATCCCTGTGCCAAAATAAAAAACATACAGAACTGCAGGAAACTAATCTTCATTTTCTCTGCCCGTTCTTCCGGGACAAGGCGCAGAATTAAAAATACGAATGGAAGAACCAGCGCATAGATGACCAGCGTGCTTCCGCCGTCCTCATACCACGCTGCATTTACCATCCGGTTCAAAAACATACTGATCACGCCTCCGTCCGCCCATACGTTGCCAGCCACTTCCAGAAGTATGCTGACAAGCACCGTCATCACGCTGAAAAATGCCATCGCCCAGCCGAGGACATTGCAGACACGGCGCACCTCGCAGCGGCAGGTTTTTCGGATTTGTTTCGGATTCTGAACCGCATTCTGCAGCTCAGGTTCCGTTTGCAGACCATTTTCTTCTGCCTCCCGCTGCCAAAGATCCGATTCGTTCCAGTTTCCCTCTCCCATTTTCTCTCCTTCGTCATTCAGGTCTTTCATTCCCAGAAAATACCTGTTTTATCTTCCGGCGCTTTCTATCACACGGCGCGCCTTTTCCTCCTCTGCTTTCTGCACATAAAACAGATATTCCCGTTCCGATGCCGCATTTTCTCCCGCACTTCCCAGCCTCGCCCGCTGATTGCCGGAAAGCACGCCCGATTTCAGACGGTTCTGCACCTTGACCTGATACTCAATTCCCGCCTGTTCCAGCTGCTCCCGGATCGCCGCCTGCCGTTTCATATCAAACGTCGCGCCAACCTGTTTCCATCCCCCGATTCCAAACATACACGCACCTCCCCGTCAAATCTGAAAAAACCTTGCTAAGTGCTCCTATTCTATCATAAATACTAAATTCGTGAAATAGTGAATCCCATTTGCTCTCTTACGACAGGTAATAAAAGAGCTGCCACATTTACGTGCAGCAGCTCCGTTATTATATTATATATGATATTTTAACATATTTTCCTATATAAAACAGTCCTAAACCAGACGCCCTTATTTCAGCATCATACCCATAATCTCATTCGACCGTGCGATAAACTTCGTCATGCGCTCCGGTGTCAGGGAACCGTGGCTGAGCTGTGCCAGGTCGTAGAGCTGTTCGCAGATCTTCGGCGTATTCTCGCCATCCGTGTGCTCTAAGACGTACTGAACGAGCTTGTTGTTCGCGTTGAGTACCAGCACCTGACCGCTGCCGCCGAACATCGACGCGTCCATGCCCATGTTGTACATCTTCATCATATCCTGCATACGGCGTGTTTCCTCCGACAGGGTGATCATCGAAGAAATCTCAGCATCCTTCAGCTTCTCAACCTTTACCTGCAGCTTATCATCGCCCAGTGCTTTCTTGAAGGTCTCTGTCAGCGTCTCTTCCTGTTTCTTGAGCGCTTCCTTGTCCTCTTCCTTCACTTCCTCGCGCAGCGTGTCATTGACATCGGCATCAATACGCAGGAATTTCAGGTTCTCATGCTTCTGCTCTTCCTGGCTGATGAATGGATTATCAATGCTGTGAGACATGATGATCGCATCCTGTCCGTTTGCCTTGAACATGTTGATGTACTGGCTCTGCTCTTTCTCATTTGTTACATAGTAGATCTGGTTCTCATGACCTTCCTCTTTCGCCTTATCCATGCAGTCTTTCAGCGTCAGATATTTTCCGTCCAGATTCTTGTAAATGATGTAGTCATCCATCTTCTCAGCAAATTTCTGATCCTTTAAGCAGCCAAATTTGATGAACGGAGCAATATCATCCCAATATTTCTCATAGGTCTCACGGTCAGTCTTGCACATACCGGTCAGCTTGTCCGCTACCTTCTTGGTGATGTAATCGGAAATCTTCTTTACAAATCCATCATTCTGCAGCGCACTTCTCGATACATTCAACGGCAGATCCGGGCAGTCGATCACGCCCTTTAAGAGCATCAGGAACTCCGGAATAACTTCCTTGATATTATCCGCGATAAATACCTGGTTGTTGTACAGCTTGATGGTGCCCTCAATGCTCTCGTACTCCATGTTGATCTTCGGGAAGTACAGAATACCTTTCAGGTTGAACGGATAATCCATGTTCAGATGAATCCAGAACAGCGGTTCCTTGTAATCCATAAATACCTTGCGGTAAAATTCTTTGTATTCTTCCTCGGTACACTCGTTCGGATGCTTGTTCCATAGCGGGTGAATGTCATTCAGTGCCACCGGACGTTTCAGGATCTTATATTTCTCGGTTCTCGGAGATACCTCCACGGTCTCTTTCGTGCCGTCCTCTTTCTCCTTTTCCTCGGTCTTTGCTTCCTCGACCACCGTCTCAACGATGGTGTCCTTGTCGGTCAGCTGATCCTTCTCGATCGTCTCATACTCCGGCTCTGCCGTTGCATTTTTCAGGTAAATCTCAACCGGCATGAAAGAGCAGTACTTCTGGATGACTTCACGTGCGCGATACTCATTGCAGAACTCAGTGCTGTCTTCATTTAAATAAAGGACAATCTTGGTACCATTGCCTTCCTTATCGCCCTTATCCATCGCAAACTCAGTGCCGCCCTCAGACTCCCAGTGAACCGGCTCTGCATCTTTCTTATAAGAAAGAGTATCGATCGTAACCTTGTCCGCTACCATGAATGCAGAATAGAAACCCAAACCGAAATGACCGATGATCTGGTCTTCGTTTGCTTTGTCCTTATATTTTGCCAGGAAATCCTGTGCACCGGAAAATGCGATCTGGTTAATGTACTCTTCCACTTCCTCGGCAGTCATACCGATACCATTATCCTCGACGGTGATCGTCTTGTCCTCGGAATTAACGGTAACCTGAATCTTATACTCCGTCTCCCCCGGCTCCTCATACTCGCCCATCAGCGCCAGCTTTTTCAGCTTCGTGATCGCGTCGCATCCGTTGGAAATCAGCTCACGATAGAAAATATCATGATCGGAATAAAGCCATTTCTTAATGATCGGGAAAATATTCTCGCTGTTGATTGATAAACTTCCTGTTTTTGCTGCCATATCTATACACTCCTTTTGATTGCAAAATACAGTGGATATCCGCTCCCGGAAATGGAGTCTGGCAGTTTCACTCTGCCGCGTCCAATCCTGCTATCCAGCTACATAAATATACGATTGTAAAATTCTTTTTTTGTGATTTTCCATCACCGTGACTCTTATTTTAATACCAGCGTTCCAAGATGTCAATAGAAAATTAGCACTCGTTTTTGTTGAGTGCTAATAAAATTTTAAAATTCTCCGTCTTGCCAATAAGAAGTCACTTGCGTCCCCCTCCCGCCTGCGATAAAATAGAATCTACGTTATTGTTTCTACATTACACAGAAAATAACGAATTTACCATCTCAGCGAGGACACATATGATTGCCTGCAATATCTGTGATATAAAATTATTTACCAAGAAACTGTTCATCGGAGAGACATTTGACCGCTTTCTGCTTAAGGAAGCGGAGATCGTGACGTTCAACACCTTCTCCATCGACGGACGCGTCCATAAAAGCTTTTATTCCGAAGAAGAGCGTGCCGAGGGGCAGATTGAAGAATATTCAACCTGGAAAACTCTGCGCCCGTTCTGTTTTTCCCTCATAAAAGGGAAAAAGCTTCCGGAGCGCTTCTCCATCATTTTGAAGCTTCCGAAAGCTGCCACCGAACAGTTTCTGACCGCCCGCAAAAGCCAATGGCTCCCGGAGCAGGTCGGCGGACTGTTCTTAAATATTCATTATGAAAACCAGCATTTAAGCTGTGTCACCGGGCTGTCGCTCAACCAATTTACGTTAGACAAGACGCTGGAACGCGAGTGGGACGAGTCGATCCGGACATTTTTGCGAAAAGAAGAGCTGCCGTTTGAGGAATAACGGCAGCCCTGTTTTATCGGGTGTTCAGTTGTACATCTCTAATTAATGTCCCTTTTGTGATTTTATATAAAATCGTATTTCAGAATTTGCAAACCATATTTTTATAAAAAGAATATATTTTCCATTTTGTATAATTTTAGTTTCCTGTTTTTGTCGATTTGTTCCAAAGCAAAGAGGGAAATGCTCAAAAATAGAACATGTCATTGTCAGTCTCTACTTTCAATCGCACGTTCTTTCCCAGTATGTCACTTTTTTATGTAACGCTTCAATTCATCATAAAAATTTTCTCTTGTTCCAGCCATAACAACGATTATCATTTCTCCATCTACCCATTCAACGGTATATGCAAGTTCATAATTCGTTTTATTATAATAGATATCATAACCATAAAACCCGGCTAAATCTCCAGTTTTTAGTTCCCCAACTGTATAATCTTCACAAATCTTATCAACTGCCTCCTGATAAAGTCTTTTTAACTTCTTGTCCTTCAGCTTCTTAATGTACTTTGCGGCAGGAGGATTAAATCGAACTGGCAGCATAAACTAATCCTCCATTCCAAAAATATCCTCATAAGTTGTATAATCTGCTTTTCCCTCTGCAATCTCTTCTGCTTTCGTTAGCATCGCCTCCGCTGCCGGTCTCATTTGCGCCTGACGCTTTTTAAATTCTGTCAGAAGTTCTTCTCCAGATAAACCTTCCCTGATCAGCTCTGCTAAAATCTGTTCTGCAAATTCACCGCCTGACGATACCTTAATAGGACGAATAATCAGCTCTCCATCACGCATCACACATTCTGCCTCATCCCCAAAACCGAGTAACTGATAAAACTTCTGTGGAATCGTCACCTGCCTTTTGGACGAAATACTGAGAATTTTCCGATTCATCTTTGTATTGCCTCTTTCTATTACCGATGTTGACATGCTTCACTCCCTCTTTTTTATTATATGTCTATTTTTTCTTTGTATTCTCGTTTTCTTGGTTTCTTTGTTCTTGGTTTTATTATAAGGATTTTATTCGTCAAAGTCAATCATGCAAAATTTTTCATTTCAAGTCGAACGTCCGTGAGACTTGACGCGTGATTCTGGTCAGCGAAGCTGACATATTCCTATCAGAATCACTGCGCATCCTCGCGGAGCATTTTTTATTTCATAGGAAGAACTGATAACCCAAATAGTGAACCAACTCACAAACACTAACTCTTTATTCTTACACAACAAAAAAGGATGCACGACCACTTCCAACTCCAGTCGCACATCCTTTTTCTATCTAATCTTCATTTTATTCCATCATCAATGTGTCGCCACATAATATCCCAGCGTTGCCGGGACTGCCTTATTCTGGTTCCAGATCGCCGGATATTCCGAGAAAGATACCGGGCAGGTGGAACGTCCTACCTCGATCGTGATACCAGGGATGCCTGCTGCCTGCTGCAGCCAGTCCTTCAAGCCGCCGACGCCCTTGCTTCCAAGAACGGAATAACCATTCAAGGCATGAACAGCGTTTGCCAGCGCCTTGGACTCTGCCGCTTTCTGGTTGTTCTGCGTATCCCAGTAAATCACATTTCCCATCGCATGATAGTTGATAACCGCATTGAATCCCGTTCCCTGAATCAAGTTCGCGATTGCCTGGCTCTCCGGCTCTGACAGTGGGTTGGTTCCCTTATAACCATTTGCAGACGGATGGGTTAAAGACACATTGATTCCCTCCCAGTTTGCTGCAAAGTTATAGTTCAGATCGACACCGCGTGCATTCGCCTTCCAGCGTCTCATATACTCTTCATAGCTGACCGTTGTCCGGCTGGATGCCTTGTCCGCCGCGTACGCCGCCTGCATCGTCTGGCGCAGTTCCTCCGACTGAATACCATTCTCGCCCATCTGGCTGATCGTGACTCCATCCGGATTCAGCATCGGCACAAAATGAAATGCCACCTGTCCCAATATGTTAGAAAGCGGTTGCGTCATATAGGTACCATTATTCGTAAATCCAGCTGCCAGATACTCGAGCTGCTGCATCATCAGCGGTACAACGATATACTCTCTGGCATGAATCGCCCCCTGGAACAGAATCTTCTTGGATGCGTTCGGATTGCCGACAATCACATCGTAGATATCACGTCCGTCCGCCGATTTTCCGATCGATTTCACTGTCACCGTTCCCGGATAACGGCTTGCCAGCGCCGAAATATCGTTTACCATCTGGCTATAGGAATACTTGTCCACCGGATTGACAACCGGATTGGATAACGTCTGATTATAATAGGAATTATCCGCCTGCTGTCCCGCATTCGCGTTCGTGGTTCCCGGACCGCCCGGTCCGATCACTGGTGCTGCCGCTGCCGGATCATCCGCCGGTCCTGCATACGCTGTAACTGCCGATAAGCTGCTGCACACAACTGACAGGGATAAACAAGTTGCCAAAGCGCCTTTTCGCAGCAGGCGCTGAATTTTATTTCGTTGACTCATTCTCATGTCTCCTTCTGGCCCTTTCAAACTCTTACAAACAATGTTTCTATTATAGATTTACCTCTGTCGAATGTCAACGAACTGCATAAAACTGAAAGAAAAAAGAAAGATACTTTTTCCAATTTATATTTTACTTTAACTTACCTAAAATCAGCACCACTGCCGTAATAATCAGGACAACGACGAAAATTCCCGCCATTCCTTTTCCCATAATTGCCAGCGAAATCAAAAAATTATTCCACATCCGATATTTTCCTCCATCTCAATCAGTGCACTGGCTGTCTCTTGATTTTTCATCATTCAAGTGCAGCCTTCCTTTTCCATTTTATCTGCCCGACAGACCTATATTACAAATACTGGCTTACCAGCTTAATGACCAGTCCGCCCGCGATGACCGAGGCGATCTGCCCCGATACATTGGCGCCGACCGCATGCATCAGGATAATATTTCCCTTTTCCTCCTCCATCGCCAGCTTCTGCACCACGCGTGAGGACATCGGGAATGCGGAAATGCCCGCCGCACCGATCATCGGATTGATTTTCGTCTTCAAAAACAGGTTCATAAATTTAGCAAACAGCACACCGCCGATCGTATCAAAGATAAATGCAATTAGACCGATTCCCATAATCAGAAGCGTGTCAATCCGCACAAACGCGTCCGCACGCATACTGAACGAAATCGTGATGCCAAGCAGCAGGGTAATCAGGTTTGCCAGCTCGTTCTGTGCCGTCTGGGAAAGTGCCGGAAGCACGCCGCACTCGCGGATCAGGTTTCCAAACATCAGAAATCCGACCAGCGCCACCGATGCCGGAGAAATCAGTCCGACAATGATAGTAACTACAATCGGAAATGCGATCTTGGTCGTTTTGGACACATTTTTCGGACTGTAGGTCATGTGAATCCGGCGTTCTTTTTTCGTCGTCACCAGACGGATCGCAAATGGCTGGATGATTGGCACCAGCGCCATGTAGGAGTACGCCGCCACCGCGATCGCGCCCACATAGTTGGAATGCATGATCTGGGAAACCAGAATGGAAGTCGGTCCATCCGCCGCACCGATGATTCCGATCGACGCCGCATCCCTGAGTTCGAATCCCATCAGCGATGCCGCACAGATCGCAAAGAAAATGCCAAACTGCGCCGCCGCACCAAATAAAAACATGATCGGCTGTGACAGAAGCGGTCCAAAGTCAATCATTGCCCCGATTCCGATAAAGAGCAGAATCGGAAGCGCCTCCGATGCGCTGATCGTCGTCTCAAACAGCCACTGTATAATACCCTGTGTCTCCCCGATGCCCTCCGTCACCTGGTTAATGACGCCGGATAATGGCAGGTTTACCATGATCGCGCCGAATCCCATCGGCAGAAGCAACGCGGGTTCGTATTCCTTTTTGACCGCCAGCCAGATCAAAAGCCCGCCGATCAGATACATCACAAACTGCTGCGGCGTGATCGCCATGACGCCTTCCCATAAAAATTCCATGTTGTTCCTCCTGTTAATTTTGTTTTCCTTCATAAATATTCTGTTTCCTGGAGCCCCTTGCCAAGATACACCTGCTCTGGCAGCTGTCTTTCTTCGCGCCAGACATGCATCCATGCGAGTGTTTTTGTTTCATAGGACACAATTTCCTATGAAACATGAAAAAGAATGTGCCTTGGCACATTCTCGCGCCGAGCGCGGTCGCTTGCGACATGTTTCTGCTTCGCGCGAGTGCGCATCCTCGCGGAGCGTTTTTTGTTTCATAGGGCGCAATTTCCTATGAAACAAAAAAGACTTTCAGCATACGTTTCATCCACATATGCTAAAAGTCTTGTTCCTCACATTTGAATCATACGGCACACGCTTTTTGTTACAAAAGCACACTGCCATCTGACTTACACAAGGCATGTAACCATGAGGTTTACTATCCTCAGGGTCTGTTGGTTACATGGTTATAACTACTCCCTTTTAACGCGATCATCATATCATACGGTTTTTTCCCCGTCAAGGTCAAACTGAGTATTTTGTGTTAAAAAAATGAAAAGCTACGAAAGCACGAAACCTGCTATGCTTCCGCCGGCATATTGACACCCGCGATCTTAATATTAACTTCCAGAACCATCAGACCGGTCATATTTTCAATCGCTGTCTTTACTTTGTCCTGCACCTTTTCACTGACTGCCGGGATGCTGTAGCCATATTTCATATTTAAGGACAGATCCACAACCACGTGATCCTCGGTTACAGTCACTTTCACGCCCTTGCTCAAATTTTTCATGCCGAGCTTTCCGACCAGTTCATTTGTGATATTGCCAGCCATTGAATCGACACCGTCTACCTCGGTCGCTGCCAGACCTGCGATGATCGCCACTACCTCATCAGCAATTTTCACTTCTCCAATGCGGTCCTTTTCATATACGATATGTGTGCTTCTATCTTCTGCTTCTCTCGCCATTCCAAATCCCTCCTGACCACTTCCATGTACGCCCGGAATCTTCTCTTCCCACAAAAAACAGATACTCGAATACTTCCAGAAATACATTTCAATTAAGTGTTTTTATTATACCAAAAATACAGGAGTTTGCAAAGGCATTTCCGGTTCGAATCTCATCCGAGTTACTGTTCACGCATACGTGCCCAGTAACGGAATTTGCCGTGGCTTCGCATTTTAATACGGCAAATTCCTGCTGCCACCACGTGGGGGTACGGCACTTTCGGTTCCAAAAGTGCCTACCCGTGAACATTAACTCATCCGAACTTCCTCAATCTCCCAGGTTTAAAAGGGAAATCACGATATTTTCCGCCGATATCTCGGTTTTCCGTTTTACAATATCCTCGATCTGCGCGCGCTGCGGATCTGTGATGGACGGCGCGTTGACAACGACATCCACTTTTCCATCCGTGATGCTGACAACCGGATCGGCAAATCCTTTCGCCATCAGAAGCGTTTCCGCTGCATTTTCCTTCTCCGCTATCGCATTGAGTGCCAGCATATCCTGAACGGCTGCCTCTTTTGCCGACGCATCCAGATTTTCATTGTTAATCAGGGCATTCAGCGCTTCGCGGTTCTTGGCGCGGATCTGTTCACGGCTGAGCTGTACATTGGCTATGTACTCTGCCACGCCGGTTCCGCCTGTCAAAACCGCCTCGCCCGGGTTATCGACTGCCGGATTGTCCGAAGATGCCTCCTCTCCGTCCGCCGCTCCCTGCGCTGTGCCCTCCTCACTGCCTGCTGCCAGCGGATCGCCCTCTCCCGGATCGTCAAGACTTGCAATCTCCTCATATTCACCGTCCGCCACGCTTCCGGACACCGCCTGATTTTCCGAATATATATCGCTATCTGAAATCTTGGTCGCCCCCGCTTCATATGTATCCGCCCCCGGCAGATCAGATTTTCCCGCATAGTTGAGATACCCCGCCGCCGCAATCATGATCGCCAGCGTCGTGATGATGATTTGATTTCTCCTGAAAACGCGTTTCATCTTCATTCTCATATTTGCATACTCCTTTATTCCACCCGCTTTAATACTTTTATTTTATGTGCCGGCAGTCCGAATAATGCCTGCATCGCTTCCGAAATTTCCTTCTGTACCGACGCATTTCCTCCTCCCTGTGCGCTGATCACGATACCGGAAATCTCCGGTGCCAGCTCTTTTTCAACTACCGGTTCCCCGCTGCCTGAACTTCCCGCCAGCACGGTGCTCTCCCGCAGCGATTCATCCGCCTGCTGCCGCGTACCACCCGAAGAATCCGTCTCCGAGGTGGTCGACCGGCTTCTCTCCTTATCCACCCACAGCACCTTTTCCGAAGAAGAAAACAGAGTCAGCATCACATCCACCTCACCCACGCCGTCCACCTTCTTTAAAACGTCCCGGATCCGCTGCTCCAGGCGAAGCTCGTAGAGGCGGTTGGCGTCCTGCCTGGATGCAGTGCCTGGCAGACCTGTTTCGACATCCGAATCACTCTCTTCTGAACTTCCATTTTTGTCCTGCCCTGCTCTATTCCCAGAGTTTGTTCCTGTTCCACTCTCCGCCCATCTTTCCCCTGACTGCCAGACTCCCGTCTCACTCGTCTTCTTCCCAAACGGCGCATATAAGATCAGAATTGCCAGCCCAAGCACCAGCAAAATCAGCCATTTTTCATTTCGTTTGACCCATTCCCTGTCAAGGTTCCATCCTGACTTCCACATGATCCGCCTCCACCTGATAAAACGATGCCAGCCGCTGCTGAAGCTCCCAAATCTTTTCCCCATTCATCCATGAAACTGCCTGCGCGGCGGCGGGTTCTCCCTGCTTCTGCTCCTGTTCAAGTGAAATTTCAATCGGGGAAATTTTTTCTATTTCAATCATCGAACTCGAATCCTCCTGTTCCGCCGCTTCCATCCCCGCTTCCATCCCCGCCTCACTTCCCGCCACATACACCGTCACACTCCGCACCGAGGCAAATTGCTCCGACTCCGGATCTTTTTCCAGCTCTACGTCCGCCTTTTCCACGGAAAATCCCGCTTCCGCTGCCACCCGCACTGCCTCCTTGGACGCTTCCGCCTCATACTGGCTCAAAACCATATTTCTGCGCCGCACCTCTATCTCATCCATCTCACGTTTCAGCTCGCCCGCTTCATTTTCAAACGAAAGAGATGTAAACAGATAATTCAGCCGCTCCTCCAGACGCAACCCATCCGTCAGCGGCTTCAGCACAATCAGAAGCAGGATACAGCCCGCAAACAGACGGATATATTTTTCATACTTATGTGCGGGCAAAAGCCCGGTCAGAACGGTCAGAAACACTAGATAACTGACGATATTCCCCGCCCAGTGAGTAATTGCTTCCATCTTCTACCCCGCAAAATAAGCCGCGTTCGTGCTCGCACACACCACCGCGATCGAAAGCGCAAATAACACCACCGCCGAACCAGCTGCTGCCAGCAAAAAATAAAATCCTTTCGCCACAGCGCCGACTGCCTCCACCACCCGGCTGTCACTGACCGGCTGCAAAAGCGCCGCGCTTCCCTGGCACCCCAGATAGAGGATTAAAAGTTTCAAAAGCGGCAGAAGCGACACCGCCGCCAGCACAAGCACTCCCCCGATGCCCACCGTATTCCGGATCAGGACGCTGCTTCCAAGAAGTACCTGCGACACTGCCGCCGCGCCCTGTCCGATTCCCGGTATCAGGCTGACCGCCCGCCGCAGCGCCGTCTGGCGCACCGAATCTGTATACGGCGCAATCATTCCCTGCAGCACATGAAAGCCCAGCACCACTCCCAAAAGCGCCTTGCTGCCCCAGCGCATCCCCTGTTCCAGCAATTCCAACGCTTTTGAAAACAAATCCTTCGAGCTTAAATGTCCCGCCAGCGACAGCAGGACATACAACTGGGTGCATGGCAGAAACAACTGTAAAAACATCCATTCCGCCACATTGACAGAAGCAAGTGTCCACGCATATCCGGCTGCTGCCGAGGTACTTCCCCCGGAAAAGGAAACAGCCAGAAAAAAAGCAGGAACCAGCACCCGGACAAATTCAAAGAGCTGCTCCAACAGTGTCCGCGTGATCCGCACCCCATTCAAAAAACTGGCGGCAAGCAGTGTAAAAATCAGAAGATACGTGACGTAAAATCCCATCTCCGATACCTGACTGTCGGCAAAGAGACTCGAAAAGCTGGCGAACACCGCTCCTAAAATTCCCAGAAGGATGACCTGCCCCATCCATCTGCCATTTTCTGAAATTTCCCGAAATAGGGCTGTCCGGCAAAAATCCATCAGCATCCGAACCACACTCTGATAATTGCCAGAGAGAAGCATCGAAAGGATTTCCCGGAATGAAAGCCCCGGGACTGCCGAACCTCCCGCTTCCCTTAAAAATGCTTCGATTCTGCTTAAATCCAGTGAGTTCAGAAGAGAATCCATGTTCTCGCCAGAAACACTGAAATCCGAATCTTCGGATATCTTTTCACCATTTGCCGCCGACACCGTTAAATGATTTCCTGCCATCAAATATACACTCAAGAATATAACGCTCACTGCCCGCACAACCATCTTTGTTCCCACCGTCACCTGCTCTCACCATCTCTCCGCTTTTCTGCACTTACCACTTTCCTACGCCAAAAACTGCTTCACCGTCTCCAACAATGCCAGCAGAATCGGCATACTGACCGCCAGAATGGACAGCTTCGCAAATATCTCAATCTGTGTTCCCAGCGAACCGTACCCGGCATCCTTGCAAATCCCGGAGGCAAATTCGGCAATATAAGTGATTCCCGCCATTTTCAAAAGCGCCGACAAGTACACTGGACTGATCCCGATGCAGGATTCCATCGTCCGAAGTGTTTTCAGAATCACTTCCAGCTTTCCCGCCGCATAGAAAAAGAGACACAGCCCCGCCGCCATCACAATGTACGTCCCATACTCGCCGCCTTTTCCCTTGAGCTGGACTGCCAGAAGAACTGCCGTGATCCCAAGAACCGATACGGTTAAAATTGACATTTTTTACCGTCCTTCCCTGCAATGTACTCTCTGAGTCTTTCCCGCACTCGCTTTTGCGGCTGATTTTTCGCCAGCTGCACCCGAATTTCATCAACATACGCCTCAGAAATTTGGGCACAACGGACAAAAAATCATCTCACAAAATCAAGCACAGAAGGATTCCGAGAGTACATTACAACGCAAACAATTCCTTCATCGTCTCAAACAACTGATAAATATACGGCACCATCCAGAACAGTACCAAAAGAAGACCCGCAAGACTTGTGAGAAATGCCTGTTCCTCCCGCCCGCTGTGTTTGAGGATCTGGCAGAGGACGGAAACCAGGATACCGACTGCCGCAATCCGAAATATTAGATTAACTCCCATTTTCTTCCCCCACTTACATCAACACCACTGCCAGAAACAGCCCGCCTAGTATCCCAAGCCCCCAGCACAACCGTTTCTTCTCCGGCTCTTCCCGCCGCAGCTGCTCAATCGCCCGTTCCAATTCTTCCAGATACAGTGCCAGCGTCTTTTGCTGCATTTCCAGATCGAGATACCCGATGCTATTTCCAAACCGGCACATCAGCTCCCATTCCTCTGTTCCTAACATCGGACGAATCCCCTGCTCTTCCAGAACCGCTTCCCAGATACTCCCAAACGGACACTCTGGATTCGCTTCCAGCCGCTCTCCTGCCACCAAAAATAGCTTCCCCGCTTTTCCATCCCCGCGTGCCCCCGCCCGGCACAGTGCCAGAGGAAGAACTGCCTGTGTATACCCAATCTCTCCCCGCAGTCCCGCGGCAATCCGTTTTACTTCCTCCAAAAAACGCCTCCGGCCAATCAGGCGCAATGCCTCACCCCCGCCAATCCCCGCACACGATACACATACAAGGCAGATTCCAAGCAATTTTATCCACATATGAGCTCCTCGCCAGCTGCATCATATACCGCCTCCACCGTTCCCGGTCCGCGTCTATTTCCCAGCACCACATACCGCTCAAACCGTTTTTCTTGCAAAAAAGAGGACAAGCCCGGTTTTTCCCGGATGTCCTCCATCGAATTTCCATGTACGGTTGCCAGAATCCTGCAGCCACAGTTCATCACATAGCGAAGCGCCTCCAAATCATTCTCACCGCCGATCTCGTCCACCGCGACCACCTCCGGTGCCATTGAGCGGATCAGCATCATCATTCCCTCCGCCTTGGGGCAGGCATCCAGCACATCTGTCCGGCAGCCAACATCGTTTTGCGGGATTCCCTGATAGCAGGCGGCAATCTCCGAACGCTCATCCACCACCCCGACCGTCTGCGCCCTCACTTTTCCACCATGCTGCTTCCTCATCTCCAACATTTTTCCAGCTTTATTTTCATGTCCTGCACCTGCCTTAGGCCGTTCAAAGCTCCCCGTCAAAGCAGAGCCCCTATCCTTTCCCTCTTCTCCATCCGACACCATCCGGATCAGATCCCGCAGAAGTGTTGTTTTTCCGCATCTCGGCGGCGCAATCAGAAGCGTATTCCGGATACTTCCCGTCCCTGGATCCGTCAAAATCGACCGTATTTTTGCTGCACATCCTATCATCTGATGCGAAAAACGGACATTTAAAAAGGTTATCGGATGAATCGCCTTTATATGTCCGTTTTCCAGTATCGTCCTTCCAGCCACGCCAATCCGGTGTCCGCCCTGCACGGTCAGAAACCCCTGCCGGATTTCCTCCCCGTAAGCATAGAGGGAAGAACGAGCCGCGCATTGCAGCGTCTCGTCCACATCCTCCCGGCTGACCCGGAATCCACTCCCGGCTGTGTACTCTTTATTTCTATATATGTAATACAGCGGCGCGCTAACCCGCAGCCGTACCTCTTCCATTCCATCCGCCTCAAGCGGAAGCGCCAGAAGCTGCTCCCGGATATTCCGGGAGAAAAAATGAAACAGCGCCCTCACATCCTGCTTTGATTGTTCCTCCTTCATCAGCCCGTCCTCCTTACCTCAATATATGAAGGACTGGCTAAAATATACCATCCGACTATGCATGCACGGACGCACTTTCCATCCGCCGCAGCCGTCTCACCTCCACGCCTGCCATCGCAAGCGCCACCACGCCCGCCACAAAGTCCGCGAGCGGTCCGGCATACATGATGCCGTCAATGCCGATAAACAGCGGCAGAATCACAATCAGCGGCAGCAAAAAGAGAATCTGGCGCGTCAGGGACAGGAAAATACCCTTTTTCGGTTTTCCAATCGCCGTAAACAGGTTCGACGCAATCGGCTGCACACAGTTTAAGAACGTGAAAAACAGGTAAATCCGGAAATATTTTTCCGCAAACTGGAAATACATCTCCGATCCTTCCCCGAACAGCCCGATGATCGGACGCGGAATCAACTGGAAACACGCAAAGGACACCGCCGACACCGCAAATCCCCACCTGAGCGCCAACCCATACACCTGCCGCACGCGCGCATAATTTTTCGCGCCATAATTGAAACTTGCGATCGGCTGCATACCCTGCGAAAGACCGATGACGATCGAAAAAAACACCTGATTGACCTTCGTGATAATGCCGGCACACGCCAGCGGAATCGATTCCCCATAGTCCGAATGCGCACCATAGTAGGTCAAGGATTTATTTAACACGATCTGCACCACCAGCATCGCAAGCTGATTGAAAAATGCCGCCGCCCCCAATGAGGTAATCATGCTTACATATGTTCTCTGTGGTCGAAGATGCGCCGCTGTCAGCCGTCCGTTTTTGTAACGGCGCAGATACCGGATAATCAGGATTCCTGAAAAAATCTGTCCAATGATCGTTGCCAG
This sequence comes from Clostridium sp. AF35-15, assembly GCF_003477745.1. NCBI lineage: Bacteria > Bacillati > Bacillota > Clostridia > Eubacteriales > Clostridiaceae > Clostridium > Clostridium sp. AF35-15. The sequence continues at coordinate 41,176 of NZ_QUDY01000017.1, forward strand.
CGCAGCACCCGCCATTCCCATATGAAATCCAAAAATAAACAGCGGATCGAGCACCGTATTGATCAGCGCCCCGGATAAATTGTAAAGCATCGCATTGCGAGGGCTTCCGTCCGCCCTCACCAGATGCCCGCCGCCGTTGGTCAGAATCAGAAATGGAAATCCCAGAGCCGTGATACCCGTATACGTTTTGGCATACGCCAGCACATTGTCCGGCGAACCGAAAAAGTGCAGCATCGGCGTCAAGCATAAAAGCGCCACAATTCCCAGAATCACACCGCTTCCAAACAGAAGCGTCGCCGCATTTCCAATATAAAATAACGCCTTTTCCCGATCGCCGCCTCCCAGCGTCAGGTTAAAGGACGCCGCACCGCCGATTCCAAACAGAAGCGCCAGCGCCACACAGGAGATCGTCAACGGAAACGCCACGTTCGTCGCTGCATTCCCCAGCTCTCCCACGCTTCTTCCGATAAAAAACTGATCGACGATATTATAAAGGGCGCCTACCAGCATCGCGATAATACTTGGCACCGCAAACTGCCGCAAAAGCCCGCCGATCGGCTCCGTACCTAGTATATTTTTCTTCTGTACCTGTTCCATGAATCTTGATTCTCCTGTCTACGTTACTGCGAACAATTATCAGTCTACCTCTCGTTACTGATAATTTTTCCTCTTTACATGCCTTCCCCGCGCATGATACACTACCATCAGTTATTAAAACGGAAAGGACTTAATCACATGAATCTTTCATCCTTACTGCAATTTCGGGACGAGTGGGCGCGTTTCAAAGCCCGCCACCCTAAATTTTCCCCTTTTCTGAAAGCCGCCTACACCCGCGCGCTGCGCGAGGACAGCGTCATTTCCCTAAAAGTGACCGCCCCGGACGGAACCGAGGTGGCATCTAACTTAAAGGTCAAAAAAGAGGATCTCGAACTGCTCTCGCGCATTATGAATAGCTAATTTTTAATCATCCATCATGCATTATGTCTACTTATGATACGGTTCTCCTTTTATAATCCGGAAACTCCGGTAAATCTGTTCCAGCAAAATCACGCGCATCAGCTGGTGTGGAAAGGTCAGGCGCGAAAAGCTGATCTTCGTGTCCGCACGGTTTAACACCGCCTGCGACAACCCCAGCGAACCTCCGATGATAAACTGCAGATGGCTCTCACCTCGCACGCCCAGGTCCTCCATCCATGCCGCCATCTCCTCCGAGGAACGCTGCTTTCCATCGATCGCAAGTGCAATCACATACGCGTCCTCCTTGATATGCGCCAGAATCCGCTCGCCTTCCTTGTCGCGGATCTGCGCTTCCTGCAGCTCACTCGCCTTATCCGGCGTTTTTTCATCCGCCACCTGCACGATCTCCAGACGGCAGTAACGCCCCAGCCGCTTGCTGTACTCCGCGATCGCCGCCTCCAGATATTTTTCCTTAATTTTTCCTACTGTCACTAACGTAATCTTCACTTTTTAAGCTCCCGTTTTAAAAATGCCAACAGATTCAGCCGCGCCCGGTCTTCCGTCTCTTTGCGTCTCGTTTTTACCTTTTTCACGACCGTTCCCTCCGGCTCCCGATGAATCCGGTAGATGATCCGCAGATATTCCGCGACCTCTTCCCATGCCTCGCGGCTCTCCGGAATCAGGTCGAGTCCCATCTGAAATACATGGAACATCCCGTCATAGACCGAGCAGCGCACCTTGACGCCCTCGGCGCGCGCCTTTTTCGCTGCCGCCCTCGTATCATCTAAAAGCACCTCATACGCGCCCACCTGCATCAGCATCGGCGGAAATCCTTCAAAATCTCCAAACAGCGGTGACAGATACGGATTTTTCGGATTGGCATTCCCGATGTAGCTGCACTGGTACAACATATTTTCCTTCGAATTACCAAACAGTGGATCGATCGTATAATTTTCCTCATACGATGCCCCGCTCAGACTTACATCCGTCCACGGCGACATCGTGATAATGCCCGCAGGAAGCGGCAGCCCGTGATCTTTCGCATACAAACAGAGCGCCAGCGCCAGGCCGCCGCCCGCCGAATCCCCGGCTACCACGATCTGGGACGGCTGGTATTTCTTCTCTTCCAGAAGCCATCGGTACGCGTACACCGCATCCTCCAGCGCCGCCGGATACGGATGCTCCGGCGCCACCCGGTAGTCCGGCGTCAGAACATCCGCGCCGAAGCTGATCTGCGAATACTTAACCGCAAACCGCCGGTAAATATTTTTCATCGGACCGATATACCCGCCGCCATGCAGCTGCAAAATGACGCGCCCCGTCACCGCCTGCTTCGGCTTCAAATATTCCATCACAAACTGTTCTGTTTTTACCAGCTCATAAATATATTCCGCCGGACATCTCCACGCCGGTTCGACCGGATTTTTCCGGAATTCGCCGGTCTGGATCGGCTTCTTTAACGATGTCTCCATCACGTCACTCATCATATCACGCGTCAGATTGCCTATCATGCTGACTGTTTTCCGACTCATGCTTCTTCCCTTTCTTTCATCCAAATTTTCAATCTTCGTATTTTTATAGATCGTTCCTTTACTGTGACCGATTTTCCTGCCATTTACACATGAAACCGCCTCTTCAATTCCCGCTTCACACTCCGGTCGCCCAGAATCACCGTCGCCGCCAGCGCTGCCACCGACACACCTGCTGCCAGCACCGTCAGACGCGGATGATGCGTCCACCCGATTTTCCAGAAAATCAACGGCACAAAGCTCAGAAATGTAATTGTGATCTGATACATAAAATAGCTCTGCCAGTTCATCCGGTTGACTAACATCATCAGAAGAACCGCCGCCACCTCAAACAGTGCGACGCATGGAATCGCGTAGTCCACCGACCACCCCCGAAGCCCTGTGAGCGCGTCAATCAAAAGCAAAATTGCCTGAATTCCCAGGGACTGCCGCACCAGCGTTCCTGCCAGGCTCGCATGCCGCATGACCGAAAACCGCAGCGTCATCGCCACATATGCCGCCGCGCCCGCCGTCAGAAGCGACCATTTAAACGGAATCCGATGATAAGTCGCCAGATTCGTAAGCCCCGCCAGAAGCGATACGAGCACCAATGACACATAAAATCCCCGCACCGCACGGCGCACGCGCTCTCGATCCTGGGCAATCACTGGATAACGTCCTTTATCATGCTCCGTATCCGTGATTCCATTGCTCTCGCGCTCTACCCGGATGCCCTTTTCCTCCAAAAAGTGAAAGAAAAACTCCGGAAGCCGGTTCTCTGCCATCGCACTCGTAAACGACAGGCATAATTTCCCGTCATACGCCACCGCCCCGCATTTCATCCGCTGCTTCGGCGATGCGCCGACAAGAAGCTGAAAGCCCTCGATCGAATCTTTCAGTTCCTCCCGAACCTGCGCCGGTCCGATGTTGGAAAATGTCATCGTGTGGGCGCGGCTGGTGTGCAGAAAAATCAACTGCATCGCCAGATGTTTGACAAATAGCGGGATCGCCCGCACATACCATTTTTTCTCATTCGACACATTGTAGGAGATCGTCTCCTCCAGCCGCTCCTTCACGATCTGCTCATCCATCTGGCGGCTCACAGACGCAATCACTTCTTCCAATGCCTCCGGCGCCTTTCCCGCCGCCCATGAAATATTCACGACAGCAAAGAAGTTTGCCAGCGTCTCCGACTCAAAAAAACTCCGTAGGTTCACCGGAAGATTGAGCGCCACCGGACGTTTCAGCGTTTTCCCATCCGTCTCCGTCTGGATGATCGCCCAGAGAAGCACCGCCGCCAGATATTTGGTGATGCTGACCCCCACCTTCCTGCATTCCGTCTTCAGTGCCGACACCTCAATCGTCCCCTGCAGCACTGCCATCTGATCAAATGGGAGAAATTCCCCCTGAATCGCAATCGCCGGTCTGCTGTTATAATGCCGATGCGGCAGTTTCCGGTAATGTCGCAGATAATCGTCCTCCCGGAGCGGCGAAAACTCCCGCTCCTGCACCACAACCGGCAATTTTTTCACCAGTTCCAGATAATGTTCTGTAAGCCGTGAAGCAAACCGCAGCGCCCCCAGTCCGTCCGTCAGCCCGTGAAACACTTCAAAATTGATCCTGCATCCATAGTAGCTCACACGGAATGGGAACCGCGCGCCCCGGTGCGGATCAATGAAACGGCACGGTGCACTCTGTTCTTCTTCCACGCCCGGATTCCGGTTGTTCGTCTCAAAATAATACCAGAAAAATCCCTTCCGCAGCTTCACCCGGAAATTTTCAAACTCCGGAAGTGTCCGCACAAGCGCCCTTTGCAAAAGCTCCGGATCTACTTTTTCTTTCAGAACCGCCGAGATCCGGAATACACTGCTTAAATCCTCGCCCGACACCGCCGCAAAGAGCTTCGCCGTGTTATCCAGCCGCCTCCACGCGGCACCCTGGATGCGGAGACGCTTTTTCTTTGGTTTTTCCTCTCGTTTCTTCTCCACTTTTTCTGAAACTATCTGTCCCGGCTCTTCCTGCTTCCCTGCAATTTCATCCTTCTGATCCTGTTCTTGGTTTTCCTCGTTCATTCTCTGTCCCATCTGCCTTTTCCACCTAAAGAAAAAGAGCAGCTGCCGGGATACACACTCCCCTGCAGCGCCCCTTTCATCCTCTTCTGAGTTCTTTTCCACATTACCGAATCCGGAAATAATACCCCACGCCCCATTTCGTATGTACATATTTCGGATCACTCGGACTCGGCTCGATCTTCTCGCGCAGCCGCCGCACATGAACGTCTACGGTGCGAACATCGCCGCCCGCCGCCGCCCGGTTGCCCCAGACAAAGCGCAGCAGCTCCTCGCGGCTGTAAACCTTGCCCGGATTGCACACCAGGAGCTCCAGAAGGTCAAATTCCTTCGCGGTCAGATTGATCTCGCGGGAAGCGATAAAGACCCGGCGGCTGTCCGAATCCAGCGTCAGATCACCCGCCTCGATGACTTTCTTTGTCTGCTGCGGCTCCTGTCTCGATTTCTTGGAGTTGCGGCGCAGGATCGCCTTGATGCGCGCCTTTACTTCCAAAATGTTAAATGGCTTCGTGATATAATCATCGGCGCCGTATTCCAGCCCCAGAATCTTATCCATATCGTCGCCTTTTGCGGTCAGCATAATGATCGGCATCTCGGAGAACTCCCGGATTGCCTGGCAGACTTCAAATCCGTTCAGCTTCGGCAGCATCACGTCCAGAAGAACCATATCATACTCCGTCTCCTTTGCCATCTGAAGCGCTTCCTCCCCGTCATAGGCGCAGGCAACTTCAAATCCATCCTGTTCCAGACTGAAACGGATTCCTTTTACTATTAATTTTTCATCATCTACCACTAATACCTTCGCCATTCTCCACCTCAACCACTATGCTTCTATCTCTCTATACTGTAATCTTATCTTTTATCTTCTGAAATGCCGCGTTCTTGATGCCAGGCACCTTCATAATATCCTCAATCGTCCGGAAACCGCCCTTCTGCTCCCGGTAAGAAAGAATCGCTTCCGCCCGCGCCGCGCCGATACCGTTTAAAGTCATCAACTCTTCTTTGGAAGCTGTGTTTAAATTAATCAATGCTGCACTGCTTCCAGATTTCTGCGAAGCTGACTCGCTGCCATTCCCAGCAGCGCCTCCGGCTCCCAGAAGCCCGGAGACATCCTTCCCTGTTTCCTGATATTTCCGAATCTCTTCCCGGCTCGGAATCCGAAGCTGCTGTCCATCCTCGATCGCCTGCGCCAGATTTACATATTCCTGCGCCGCCTCCGACGTCATCCCGCCCGCCTTTTCAACCGCCTCATACATACGGCTGCCCGCCGGAAGCTCATAGACGCCCGGTGCGGCTACCTCGCCGCAGACGTGGATATATAGGATTCTCGGTTCCGGCGTTTGGGGATTTTCTTTTGATTGCCCCTCAGGCGCAGCGTTCTCTGCTGCTTCATTATCCCCATCCACTGCCCCGCCGTTTGACCGTTTTGCTGGACGTTCGGAGCTTTCCTGCGAATCATCCACTTCTTTTGAAAAACTATTCTGCGTCTCCAGCACCACCGTCTGCTTCTCTCGCCGACTCTGCACACCAAAACACAAAACAGCCGCCAAAAATACCACGCCGACTGCCCCTGTTCGCATCCATCGTTTCCGATTTACTGTTTGATTTGTCTGTTTCATCTTCTGCACCCCTCTTTTTCCGAGGCGCGTTTTGTCCGTAATTCTATTCTAACCAAAACCCCCTTTAAACACAAGCAGAAAATTTTTATTCCCATCTGAAAATCACAATCCCCGCAATCGCAACCGCCGCCCCGATCGCCTTGCGCCACTCAAATCCCGCTTTCTCCACACCGAACCAGCCAAACACCTCAATCAGGTACGCCACCAGGATCTGCGCCACGACGATCAGAAGCGCTGATTTTGCCGGTCCCAGCGCGTCAAAGCTCTTGATGACCGTGTACGTGATAAATGCCCCGATCACGCCGCCGGTCAGCATATACCGCGGTTCGATCTGCCAAAGCCCTGATACCGCGCCGCGCCCCGTAAAAAGCCACATCAGCAGGCAAACCACAAACGCACTTATCTGCACCCAGCCAGCCGATACCCACATGCTGGTCTGTTTCATCACGGCAGAATTAAACACGCCCTGTATACTCATGAGTGCGCCGGAAACCAGCGCGGTTATCATTCCCCACATAAAAAATAAACCTCCGCATTCTGTTCTACATTCTCATGAAACAGCAGCCGTTTCCGACCATTCATTTCACACTGTTAGTATCCCAGATATGCGAAGGTTTATACAATTTGTGTTTATTCCCTTTTCCTGTTTAAAATCCGATTTTTCCTCCGAAACCAGACAACCTTTCATGCAGCTGATCCCTATTGAATGGAAAACGTAGCCGACACCTCTGCCTCAACATCCACCTGCCCCGGCATCAGGTTTCTGCCTGCACCCGCATCTTCCATCGCCGTTTCCTTCATCGCCATGCCGCTGCTGTAAGAAGTGTCATAATAACGCGCCTGCTGCCCGCTGCTGTACTCCTGCACATTCGTCATCGTTCCCAGCTTGCAGCCGCCTGCCTCCGCCATCGCTTCGGCTTTCACGCGCGCCGACTCAATGGCTTTTTTGAGCGCTTCCTGATAAATCTCATCAAAATTGCTACACTGGTACTGGACCGAATCGATCGAATTGATACCCGCATTGACCGAATCGCTGATGATCGCCCCTGCATCCTCAATCGCAACATCCGATACAACAACCTCCGTCGTCATCTCATAACCAGTGATCTTCTTGCCATTGTCCCAGTCATAGATCGGATTCAGCCCCAGACCGCTCGTCTGCACCGAGGTATCTGCAATTCCCTTTTCCTTCAAAAGCGCCAGAACCGCATCCAAATCCGTCTGATTCTCCGACTGGCAGGTGCTCGCATCTGCCGCCTGTGAATAGACACTGTAGGTAATTTCCGCAATATCCGGCTCCGCCTTGATTTTTTCCTGGCTCGTCACCGTGATCCCCGTATTTTCCGCCGACTGCACCGTCACCGATGCCGGTGCGGACGTACAACCTGCCAGACCTGCCGCCGACGTCATTGTCATCGTTCCTGCTGCCAGCAGAAATGCCATCCTGTTTCGCATCATCCCCATTTTTCTCATAAAAAAATTCCTCCCGTTTTTCTGTTTCATCCGTGAGTTCCACCCCACAATGGGTTCGGACCTTCCGGAGCAACAACTGGTACACTGTCATTCTTACTATAGTTATACCTGAAAACGAGAGGAAATGTATTGCTTTTCTCTTAACTTTCTTTCGCTTATTTATTACTATTTTTTTCCTGTTTCATCCGTGCCGCGCGCACCAGATGCTGTGCCAGAACCGCCGTCGTCACGCCGCCGACACCGCCCGGAACCGGGGTTGCCGCCGAAGCAGTTCCTTCCAGATCGGCAAAATCCACATCGCCGCAGAGTTTTCCATTTTCATCTACATTGATCCCAACGTCAATAACAACCGCATCCTTTTTTACATAGGTGTGGTTGATCATCGCTGCTTTTCCCACGCAGGCAGTCAGAATATCCGCCTCCCGGCATACCTCCGGCAGGCTGGCAGTTCTCGAGTGGCAGATGGTCACGGTCGCATTTTCATGCAGAAGCAGCATCGAAAGCGGGCGTCCCACAACCATGCTTCTTCCTACGACTACCACCCGTTTGCCAGAAAGCGCGATATCGTTCATTTTCAGCATGCATACCACTGCCTCCGCCGTACACGGCGCAAAACCGCTCGTATCGCCGCTGAACACCTTTGCGATATTGACTGGGGAAATACCGTCCAGATCCTTCGCCGGATCGATCATTTTTTCAATATCCTGCTCGTTGATCTGTTTTGGAAGCGGGCGCAGCATTAAAATACCGTCCACCGACGCATCCGCATTGATCGCCGCAAACTCCTTCTTAAATGCCTCGTCCGAGATATCTCCCGGAAATACCTTCGATTCCACCTCAAGCCCGAACGATGTCAGCTTCTTCGTCGCGCCTTTCTCATAGGAAATATCATCCGGATTCTCGCCCACCCGGATAATCGTCAGTTTCGGCACCCATGTCAGGGTTTCCAGCCCTTTTTCCACCTGCTCTTTCAGCTTTGCCGAAACAGCGGCTCCCTTCATTGTAATCATCTTGTCTGCACCTTTCGTTTTTATTTATGATGAATTTCCCGCGCTTTCGCGCATATTCATTTTAAATTTTTCTTAAAATGAAAGCGACGCCAAAAGACCGGCTCCGCCTGCCATCTCAAGCAGGTAAACCGTCACAATCGCCGCGATCGCCACTACCACCAGGCTCTTTCCCTTATATCCCAAAATCACCGCTACGATCGTTCCTCCGACCGCCGAATAGAGATGTCCTGTGGAGGTAAATACATCCGGAAATGTCAGTGCTCCCAGCACTGCATACGGCGTATAATCTAAGAAAGATCGGATAAACTTCGAACGGATCTGTTTCCGGAAAATCGTAACCGGAAGAACACGTGGAATATATGTAACCAGTGCCATCAAAAGGACACAGGTCAGCACGTATTTCATATCGAGTGTTCCAGCTGCTCCTGCTGCCTCTGCTGTATTCATCATTCTGCCCCCTCTTTCTGACTCTCGTCCTGACCGGCTTCTTTACCGTCCGGATCATGCGGGAATTTCCATGCACCGAACGCCGATGCCGCGATCGTAACCAGAATCACCCGGAAACCGGAGGAAATACCGGCAAAAACCGGAACATATTTTAAAATGCACACCATCACAACTGCCAGAATGATGACGCAGCACACCGACCGCGATTTGCGTGCCGCCGGCAGAATCAGTGCAATAAACATCGCGTATAGGGCAATTCCCATCGCATTCTGCAGCGCCTGCGGCAGAACCGCCGAGATCGCACCTCCCAGCCAGGTTCCAAGATTCCACCCCAGAATCGGCATCGTGATAAGTCCCAGCATATACGACGCTTTCAAAATGCCCGGATGCAGGGAACTGACGACAAACGTCTCATCCGTGATGCCGAATGCCAGTGCCAGGCGCGCCCCGGTTCCCGTCTTTTCATCGAGCTTCTGGGACAGGGACAGTGACATCAGCATATAGCGCAGGTTGATGACAAACGTCGTCAATGCCACCTCAAAGTACCCAGCCCCCGCCAGAATCAGGTTTGTCCCTGCGAACTGTCCGGCGCTCGTTAAGTTCGTCAGCGATATAAAAACCGCTACCCAGACCGGCAGACCGCCCGACACCGCCAGGAAGCCAAACGTAAAGGAGACCGGCAGATACCCCAGTCCAATGGGGATACCGCTCTTTAGCCCCTCATAAAATGTCTTTTTCCAACTCATTCTACTTTTTCACTCTTTCTGTTCACGCAACCGTCTATTTTTCAGGCTTCACATACCGGGCATGCTGCCCGTTCAGCCACTCTACCCCGCTCACAATTCCTTCTTCCGAAAATGGAAATTCCTCGCGGGTCTTCTCCTCTTCCGGCGTTGCGTCGTATCCATATGGTTCCGGCCACGATGTCACGGTCAGGACTGTCTCCTCGACCGTCTCGCCATCTGTGCCGTCTTCTTTCGGTACTTCGCGCTTTGTCATCTCCATCCGGTAGCGCATCCCGGTATCACTTCCGGTAAATTTTTCTTTTTTCAGGAAATTGACCGGCATCACATCTTTTCTCGTTATCATGCCATTTACCCCCGGAATTTATAACGGCGGATCACCGCCTGCAGCGTTTTTCTTCCATTGTACTCATTGATGTCCGGATAATACACGACGTCGATCTCCCGCCGTCCGGCGCGCTCTTCCTCAAACGCCGTTCCGTCACCGAAATATAGCGCCTCGATCGCGTGTCCGTCTGTCTCTTCCAACGTCATTTTTACGACATTCCGGTTGCGCCCCAGCACGCGACTCGCCCGGATGCGGAGTGATTTCTCTGCAAACAGCGGCTTTTCGTTGCCCTGTCCAAACGGTTCGAGACAGGAAAGCTCCCTCACAAGGCGTTCTGTCACATATCCCACCGGCATCGGCACATCGATCCAGACTTTCGCTTTAAAATCTTCCTCCGTCAGCCCCGCATTTTCATTCAGTCTGCGCCGGAACTCGTCAATGTTCTTCTCTTCCAGCGAAAGCCCGGCTGCCAGCGGATGCCCGCCAAATTTGAGCAGCAGATCGCTGACCTCTGTCAGCTTTTTAAACATATGGTACTCATCAATGGAACGTCCCGAGCCTTTGACCGCCTCCTCGCCGCGCGTCAGCACGATCGCCGGCTTCTGATAATATTCCCTCAGGCGCCCTGCAATAATGCCCGCCAGCGATTCATGGCATTCCGGCAGAAAGACCACCAGCACCTTGTCCTTCTGGTACCAGCTCTCTACCTGCAGCTTCGCCGCCTCAGTCCCCTGCTCGGTCATATCCTTGCGGGTATCATTTAATTCCTTAAGTTCCTCTGCCAGGCGTTCTGCCTCTTCCTCACTCTGCGCCCGCAGAAGCGCCAGCGCTTCCTTTGCCGTTTTTAATCGTCCGCCCGCATTCAGGCACGGTCCAATGACAAATCCGATATGGTATGCTGTGATCGCCCCCAGATCAAGATTATTTTTCTCCGCCAGTCTGCGAAGCCCTAGATTTTTGGTCTGCGCCATCTTTTTAAGACCGTATTTTACCAGAATCCGGTTCTCATCCTGCAGCTTCATCACATCACCGACCGTCGCAATCGCGGCAAATTCAAGCAAATCCAGCCATTCCATCTGCGGCACGCCCCGGCGGGCATATAAAACCTGCACCAGCTTGTACGCCACCACTGCGCCGCAGATCTCCGGAAATGGGTACGGACAGTCTGCCTGTTTCGGATCGATCACCGCATCCGCCGGGGGAATCTTCTCTTTTTCCCCATCTAAGGGCACCTCATGATGATCCGTGATGACAACCGTCATGCCATATTTCTTCGCCAGCTCCACCTGATGGAACGCGGAAATACCATTGTCACAAGTCAGAATCACCTCCACGCCGTCCGCGTGCGCCTGTTCGATGATCGATTCATTGATTCCGTAGCCATCCTTGATGCGATCCGGTATCTCAAAATCTACATCACTGCCCAGCCGTTCAAATGCCTGCAATAATATGTACGTCGAACAGACGCCGTCAATATCATAATCACCGACGATCCGTATCTTCTTTCCAGTATCCACAGCCTCGCACAGGATGGAAACGGCACGCTCCATATCTTTTAACAGCATCGGATCATACAGATCATCCAGCGTGCCATTTAAATAGCGGTCGATCGCCGCCTCTCCTTTGATCCCACGGTTCCGGATAATACGCGCCGTAACCGGATCGATCCGAAACCGCGCCCCGATCTGCTTAAAATCTGCTTTCTTGGTCTGAAGCATCCAGACTTCTTCTGCCATTTTGTTCCTCCTATTATCTAGATGTACTCTCGGAGTCTTTTTTGCACTTGCTTTTGTGGCTGATTTTCCGCCAGCCGCACCCGAATTTCATCAACGTACGCACCGCGTACGCCTCAGAAATTTGGGCACAACTGACAAAAAATCATCTCACAAAATCAAGCACAGAAAGCTTCCGAGAGTACATCTATGTCTGTGCTTCTTTTCTATATCACATACTCCCTAAGCCGCCTGCGCCGTTCCCGCCAGTCCGGCAGTATATTCTCCACCTGCGTCCAGAAACGCGCGGAATGGTTCATTTCCAGCCGGTGTGCCAGCTCATGGACAATCACATAATTCATCAGATCCTCCGGCAAAAGTGCCAGCCGCCAGTTAAAATTTAGGTTTCCAGCTGCGCTGCAGCTTCCCCAACGCGTTTTCTGGTTCCGGATTGTGATTTTTCCATAGGTTACGCCCATGCACGCCGCATATAAAGCAACCCGGTGCATGAGCACCGGGCGCAGCTTCTCTGTGAAATTTCGGATTTCTTCCGCTCCATAGGTTTTCCGGTTCTTCTGGCGTTCCACTGCTTCTTTATAGTGAACCTCAATCCAGTCGCGGTGTTCCTCGGCAAACCGCATCGCAGCCTGCACCGAAGCCCTCCTCGGAATCCGAAGTACCAGGCGTCCTTCCGCCGTGATCTGGATGGCGATCGTCTTCCGGGAAGACCGAACCACCTCACATGGAATCAATCCTTCTTCCGGCTCATCAGATAACGGAGAATGCCATGGGTTTTGTATCCTCAAGTATTGCATACAATTTCCCGTCTCTTTCATCGATTGTGCGCGCCGCATCTTCCAGTGCGCGTTCCAGACGTTTTTCCAGTTCTTTCTTCTCATCATCCGCCGCTTCATCCCGGATTACTTCCAGGCAGTAATCATCTGCCAGGCGGGCAGCCAGCATCTGTACCAGACCATCCAATGTCTTCTCCGGTGTCTCCAGAATTTTCTTAAACTCCGGATCCTCCGGCTGTTCTTCTGTATCCATCTCATACGGATCCCGCTCGTTCATCTCAATCACATTCATCCATTCCGGTTTTTCATCGGCATTGGTAAAATTCATCTGACCGACCAGGCAGTCGTAAATCTCTGCCTCGCTCGATATCTGCTTCATATCTAACTGAACTAACTGCATCTCTTCTCCTTTCCGCTGTGTCAGAATCCGTGATGCATCTCCCAGCTTCTTCCCAGCCTTTCTATTTTATTCTGCCCACTTAAAACCTACGCGTTCAGCAGCGCCACCGCTGCAAAAAACGGCACCAGCCATTTCGCGACAGAACCAATTTTTATCAGATATTCTGTTTTCATAATTCCTCCACGCGGTCTTTCATAGAAACCGCAAAGCTATCTGCCTTGATAGGGACAGCCCTATTATTATATCGGTCATGCGGTAAAAAGTCAATTCCGGGCTGTCGTAAACGGAATAAAGAATGTGCTCAGGGTTACGGTTCGCACGCGTGTGCCCATCAACGGGATTTTGCCGATACTGCACATTCCAAATCGACAAAATCTGCTGCCAGAACTGTATCGTAGGGAATTTTCAGTTCAGAAAATTCCTACCTGTGAACAGTTGCTGCCTTGACACATTCTCGCGCCGAGCGCGTCGCTTGCGACAACATGCATCTTCGCGCGAGTGCACATCATTGGCACGTTAGTGCCTTTTTGTGTAATAGGAAATTCCTTTGAATTCCCTATTACACAAAAAAAGCACCCTCAAAAGGATGCTTTTTGCTCTCTGACAACCAGAGAAATCGACGTGCGTGAGAAGATTCGAACTCCCGACACCTTGGTCCGTAGCCAAGTGCTCTATCCAGCTGAGCTACACACACATACTTTTTATTCTTAACGAACAAGTCATATTATACAACTCATTCTGAAGAATGTCAACTGTTTTTTAGATTTTTTTAAATTTCTTTTATTGTTGATTCATTTCAAATTATATCGATATATCAAGCAGAAATTCTTCTTACTTTCCGACAATGAAATGGGGCCTACAGGGCTCGAACCTGTGACCCTCTGCTTGTAAGGCAGATGCTCTCCCAGCTGAGCTAAGACCCCATTACGATACTCTGTCCCTCAATCCGCTTACGCGAACCAATTTATAACAGTCGTATCAAAACGACCCGGATGGGGATCGAACCCACGACCTCCGCCGTGACAGGGCGGCGCTCTAACCAGCTGAGCCACCGGGCCAAATATTAAATTATTTATTTACCTCATATTGGGTAGAGTGGACCTTCGGGGACTCGAACCCGGGACCGACCGGTTATGAGCCGGTTGCTCTAACCAACTGAGCTAAAGGTCCATAAAGTATATGGATCAAAAAACTCCCCGAGTAGGACTCGAACCTACGACAGCGCGGTTAACAGCCGCGTGCTCTACCGACTGAGCTATCGAGGAATATTGCTTTCCAACAACGTAGATA
>NZ_QUDY01000017.1:55535-56235 GCF_003477745.1 Clostridium sp. AF35-15
TATTAAATTATTTATTTACCTCATATTGGGTAGAGTGGACCTTCGGGGACTCGAACCCGGGACCGACCGGTTATGAGCCGGTTGCTCTAACCAACTGAGCTAAAGGTCCATAAAGTATATGGATCAAAAAACTCCCCGAGTAGGACTCGAACCTACGACAGCGCGGTTAACAGCCGCGTGCTCTACCGACTGAGCTATCGAGGAATATTGCTTTCCAACAACGTAGATAAGTATAACCGATTATATTTTAAATGTCAACTACTTTTTCAAAAAAATCGAAAAATCTATTCTTTTCATCGGATGTTACCGTCTTCTCGCTGCATGAGCAGCATGACGCATCCTTAAATTTCTGGTTCAGAACTCATATAATCTTGGCAAAAATAGAAAGAGATAGTCTTTCTGACGACGCAGAAATAGCACAGCACTCAAAAAGAGATGTGCAAAACACCAGATACCTCCGCGGCTATAAAAAGCAGAAAACAATGAGTTTTCTGTCAACGCATACGTGCGCATCATTGGCACGTTAGTACCTTTTTGTGTAATAGGGACTTCCAAGGAATTTCCTATTACACAAAAAAACCGTCATACATTTCTGTACAACGGTCTTCTTTACATATCTTCAAAACTGCACACTGAATTTCTTCTACTTCTATCTTTCATCCTTCAGGAAATAACTTCCTCTTACCTATCCAATTCTTAA
>NZ_QUDY01000018.1:0-40185 GCF_003477745.1 Clostridium sp. AF35-15
GACTTGTTAGTTCAATTAGCAAACGGAAGAATCCAGGCTTGTATTGTGGATACCTACTGTCCACCGGAAGAATATGAATGTCACGAATTATTCGAGTCTGAAACCATCTGCATCTGCGCTCCCACTCATCCGCTGGCCGGAAAAACCGTAGATTTTAAAGAATTAAATCCCTATCGGTTGATTTTCAGAGAAGAAGGTTCAAAATCCTATCTCAATCTGCGTTCTATTCTTCACGGTTACAATCAGGACATACATAATTTCGCCTCTTTTGTAGAAGTCGGAACCATCAATACCGTTCATAATCTTGTCATTGAAAATGTTGGTCTCTCATTTGTATACAAGTTTGTCGTACAGAAAAAACTGGATCGCGGTGTTATGAGCCAAATTTTTATTAACGATTTTAAAAGCAAAACCTTTATTAACTATGTATGGATGAAGAACAGCTTTTTCACTGAAAAAAACAGGGAATTCCTGGATATATGCAAACATTATCTTTCCAGTCTGGGAGATCTGAATTTATAAGAAGGAATGTGCCATGGCACATAGAACGAGGTTTCCTATGGCAGAAAACAGCCGCTCCGCAATCTTATTGATCGCGAAGCGGCTGTCGACACTTATGTTTTTGATAGTGGGTCTACGCAGATGCCAGCAGTCTTGATAAGAATGCCTTGGTCCGTTTATGCTGCGGGGCGGTAAAGATCTGCTCTGGCTTTCCTTCCCCAACCACATAGCCGTCTGCCATAAAGAGCACCCGGTCAGAAACATCACGGGCAAAGCCCATCTCATGGGTGACAATGACCATCGTCATTCCCGATTTTGCCAGCTCCTTCATGACGTTTAAAACCTCTCCGACCAGCTCTGGATCGAGTGCGGAGGTTGGTTCGTCAAAGAGGAGCGCTTTTGGCTGCATCTGTCCGCCGGAGAGAGTGACGGGCTTTACATTTCCTCCTCTTTTTCAGCTGTGCCCGCGGTAAGCCGGCACGTGATCAGTTGCCATATAAATAAAAACAAGGACGCATCCATCGTAAAAGAGATGCGCCCTTGCAATTATTTTCTGTTATGTTTATTCTGCTTTTCCTGAATTGATGCCAATTATACGTGCGGTTTTTCGATATGTCAACTGAAAAATCTGCCATTTGTGTTATATATTAAAAATTTTGTGTGATTTATATTAAAAAACGATATTGAAAGTGATTTGTTGGAAAAATTAAACAGAATGCGGTGATATATAAAAAAATATTCAGCGTATGATAAATATCTGATTTCGTACAAACACGACAATGAAAAAAGTGTAAAGTCAATTGAATTTATAGGATAAAATTCATATTTATGAAATAGCCGTGGCATGGAAACTTTGGAAAAACGCATTCCCCACCAGCGATAAACTCCGTTCCTTCCGTTTGACCAGACAGATACTTGAGTGGATCTGGGGCTGGGTGATGATCCGGCGGATCAGGGCGGGATCGGAATTTAAACAGAGGGCAGATTCAGGCGCGAGCGCGATGCCCAGCCCTTCGGACGCCCATAAAAGGGCGGTTCTGGCATCGTCGGCAATGCAGACGATGTTCGGTTCCAGCGCCTGTTCCTCAAAATATCCCAGAATCAGCGGCTGCCAGCGGCGGTAAAGGATGAGCGGCGCGCGGGTGAGGGCGGAGAGGGGAAGAGATGTGGGCGTATGGCTTTTTTGTGGTTCGGAAGCGTCGGATGCAGGCATAGGGTGGGAACTTTGAATCACAGAACCAGTATCGGATGGAGGAATGTCGGTCAGAAGGGCATTCGGGCATTCCTGGTAATGGCTCCAGATCATTTCGCGCCCGATCGCCAGAAATGCCTCCGGCGGCAGTGTCTGCATCTCCAGCCCGGCTTTGGCAAATGGCGTCCGGATCACGGCGAGGTCGATCTGGTTGGAGTGAAGCAGATCGAGCAGGTGGTAGGAATTGGACTCATGGAGTTCAAACAGGGCTTTGGGATAGGATCGCCGGAATGGGGCAAGATAATGCCGGGTCACAAATTCGACGGCGGAGGAGATGATGCCAAGGCGCACAACGCCCTGAATCTCCTGTTTCTGTGCAGTCAGCTCCGTGCGGGCAGTCTGGCTCAGATCGAGGATCGCAAGCGCCCGGTCATAGAACGTCTTTCCGGCAGGTGTCAGGCGGATGTGGCGGGAACCGCGCTCAAACAGCGTCACGCCCAGTTCCGCCTCCAGAAGCTTCATCTGGTGGCTGAGCGGCGGTTGTGAGATATTCAGTTTTTTGGCTGCCTGGGAAATATTTCCCTCGTTGACGATGGTGGTGAAGTAGGATAACTGGCGAAGTTCCATAAATGCTCCTTCCTGTTCGGATTCGTTGGAAAACTGTGTATATGGCAGATATATTATATAACAAAATCCGATAGAATAACAGGCAAACTATATTTTTTCGATATACATTCTATATTCGAATGGTATTTTTCAGGCTCCTTGAATTCTGGTATGATACATAAGCAGGTATATACTGGAAATTCCAGAGAAATAAAAGTGTAGCAATAATACGGAAGGGAGTGGGCAGAAATGAAAGAACTGCTGGATATGTTTCTGACGTTTGCCAGAATCGGAGGGTTTACCTTCGGCGGCGGATATGCGATGCTGCCGATGCTGCAGAAAGAGGTAGTCAATGGACGCCATTGGGCGACGGATGAAGAATTGATGGATTACTACGCGATTGGTCAGTGTACACCGGGTATCATCGCGGTCAACACGGCGACGTTTGTCGGTTATAAAAATCGGGGGATTCCGGGGGCAATTGCGGCGACACTGGGAGTCATTGCACCGTCGCTTGTCATCATTATGATTATCGCGGCGTTTATCTCGAACTTTATTGAACTTAGCTTTGTGAGCAGCGCCTTTGCAGGCATCCGCGCCTGCGTCTGTGTGCTGATCGGCAGTGCGGTTGTCAAGCTGGCAAAGAAATCGCTGGTTGATAAAGGCGCGATCGCGATTGCGGCGGTTGTGTTTGTACTGTCACTGTTTACATCGGTTTCTCCGGCGCTTCTTGTTGTCGTGGCGGGTGTGATCGGGATTGTACTGAAGGGCGGAAAGGGGGAGAAGAAATGATGCTGATACTTGAATTATGCTTCCGCTTCTTCTGCTGCGGACTGTTTGCGGTCGGCGGCGGTCTGGCGACCCTCCCGTTCCTTTACAATATTTCCAAGGAGACAGGCTGGTATACCTTTAGTGACATTTCCAACATGATTGCTGTCTCCGAGTCCACACCGGGACCGATGGGCGTCAACATGGCGACCTACGTCGGCTTCCATATCAAGGGGATTCTCGGCGGCCTGGCGGCACCGCTTTCGCTGGTGCTTCCGTCCGTGATTATCATCATAATCATCTCGAAGATTCTCGATAGGTTTAAAGCATCCGCGATCGTACAGAATGCCCTCTATGGACTTCGCGCGGCATCCACCGCCCTGATTGCGGCAGCCGGTATCGGCGTGGCAAAGATAGCGTTCCTCCATGTCGGCGAGGATGGCAGCCTGGTGCTTTCCAAGCTGTTTTCCATCATCAACTGGAAGGCGATCGTACTGGCGCTTGCGATCTGGTACGGCTTAGTCAAATGGAAAAAGCACCCGATCTTCTACATCGTGGCGGCGGCTGTGATTGGAATCGTGTTCCAGTTCCACTAGGGAAGATAGAAGAAAATAGAACCATTTCCAGAAGAGGTAGTGCAGTATCTGTATACTCTTTTGGGGTGGTTCTTTTTTTGTCATAGGAGGCTTCGACCTATGACAAAACGCTCTGCGGGATGCGTACTCACGCGAAGAAGAAACATGCCGCAAGCGGCCGCGCGAGAAGCCCGGATGTGTCAAGACACATGATTTGTTCATGGGACTTTCTTCATTTTACAGGAAATTGCGTCCTATAAAACAAAAAATACAAGAAAACGCGATCGTAAAGCGCAATAATAGTTAGAAACAGAACAAATAAAACAGAAATACACAACAATTACAAAAATATAATCAGATAAATAAAGAAAAATATGGAAAATAATTAGAAATAATGCTTGACAAAATGAAAATTATCTAGTAAAATAAAACCATCAAAAGAAACAGAGATAACCCCAACAAACGGTTACCATAGTTTCTAGGACGAAATAAGGAACAAGGAGGACGGTCCAATGGGATAGTTACTTACTAAAAAACATGATCATGGTTTTAAAAACCGAATTTATCAAATAAATAAAAAGATAAAAATCGGTATCGATGGAATCCATCATCATACAATCTCTAAAAGAGTTTACATAGATACATGTAATCAAAGGAGGAGATTCATATGAAAGGAAGAGGTCCATAGCACATTTAAAACAAAATATAAAAGAAAGAGAGGTTATATAGTGAAACTTCGGGATATTTCATAAAAGAGCTGTCTGATGACGAGAAAGTCGGACAGCTCTTTTTTTGTGCAATAGGAAATTCCTTGGAATTCCCCATTACACAAAAAGGCACATTCTTTGTTTTGTTTACAAAAAATCGAAGCAAGCGCAGCAGAAAGGTTGACGAATGAAGTCAAAAAGGATATTCTGGAGAATGAAAATTATATACATTACAAAATGAAGGGAATTGTTGGAGGTATCTATTTAAAATGAATGAAAACAACATGGTCATTAAAGACGCCAGAACATTGGGTCTGCCGAAGATGCTGCTTTTAGGTTTGCAGCATATGTTCGCGATGTTCGGCGCAACGATCCTGGTGCCGATTCTGGTCAATACCTATTTTGAGGGAGAGGGACTTTCGATTCAGGTAACGCTGATGTGTGCGGGTCTGGGAACACTGTTTTTCCATGCCTGCTCTAAGTTAAAAGTCCCGGCATTCCTTGGTTCCTCATTCGCATTCCTCGGTGGATTTGCGACGGTGGCAAATTTGGACAGCGGTATTTTTGCAGATATGACGATGGGCGAGAAATTGCCATATGCCTGCGGTGGTATCGTGGTAGCTGGTGCGCTGTACCTGATTCTGGCGCTGATCATCAAGCTGGCAGGCGTGGAGCGTGTCATGCACTATCTGCCGCCGGTTGTGACAGGTCCGATCATCATATGTATCGGTCTTTCGCTGGCGCCGTCCGCAATTGCCAACGCATCGACAAACTGGCTGATTGCGTTGATTGCGCTGGGAACCATCATCATTTTTAATATCTGGGGCAAGGGAATGTTCAAGATCATTCCGATTCTGATGGGCGTTGTGATCTCCTATGCAGCGGCGGCAGTTTTCCAGATGATGGGAATGACAAACCCGGACGGAAGTGCGATCCTGAATTTCTCAGAGGTAGCGACGGCTTCCTGGGTCGGACTTCCTCCGTTCCAGCTGTGCAAATTTGACCCGACGGCGGTCATGGTAATGGCGCCGATCGCGCTTGCGACGATGATGGAACATATCGGCGATATGTCGGCGATCTCCGCGACGGTCGGAGAAAATTTCCTTGCGGATCCGGGACTGCACCGGACGCTGGTCGGCGATGGTATCGCAACATCTCTGTCGGCACTCGTTGGCGGTCCTGCCAATACGACTTACGGTGAAAATACGGGCGTTCTGGAATTAAGCCGTGTTCATGACCCGCGTGTCATCCGGATTGCAGCTGTCTTTGCTGTGATTCTGAGCTTTATTCCGAAGATGGCAGACGTCATCGGTTCGATGCCGTCTGCTATCATCGGCGGCGTTAGTTTCATGCTATACGGTATGATCTCCGCGATCGGTGTCCGCAACGTGGTCGAAAACCAGGTGGATTTAACCAAATCCCGGAATCTGGTAATCGCTGCGGTGATTCTGGTCTGCGGGCTGGGATTCTCCGACGGTCTGACCTTTGAGGCGGCAGGAACTTCGGTTACTCTGACAGGTCTTGCGATCGCAGCGATTGCGGGCGTTCTGCTCAACGTGATTCTTCCGGGTAATGATTACCAGTTCGGCAAGAATTTACAGGGCGACATCAACCGCGGTGTGGCGATCAATCCGAATCCGAAGAAACGGCAGGAATAAAAAATATAAAAATTTTCAGTCCTAAAATTGGGACGAACCATTTCAGATGTATAATCCGCCTGCATTTCCACATACTACCCATAAGACACACGATATGGCAAACGTGGTATGCAGGAGGAAGAATCATGAAAGCTACAGGAATTGTGAGAAGAATCGATGATCTGGGTCGCGTTGTCATCCCGAAAGAGATACGCCGGACGCTGCGCCTTCGGGAAGGGACGCCGCTTGAGATATTCACGGACCGCGAGGGCGAGATTATATTGAAAAAATATTCACCGATGGTGGAGCTGGCGGCATTTGCCGTGCAGTACGCGGAGGCGATGGCGCAGTCCACGGGGCTGATGGTCTGCATCGCGGACCGGGATCAGATCATCGCGGTATCCGGGGGACCAAAGAAGGAATATTACCAGAAGACGATCAGCCGGGCGCTGGAGCTGGCAGTCTCCGAACGTCAGAATATCTGTGCGGCGCGGGGAGAAAAAGCATTTATCCCGATTACCTCGGATGAGGTGGAGGAGAGCAGCGCCGAGGTGATTGTGCCGATTTTGAGCGAGGGAGATGCGATCGGGGCGGTGATTCTCCTCAGCCGGGAGGCAAAGCAGGCGCTTGGAGGGGCGGAGATGAAGCTGGCAGCGACGGCAGCCGGATTCCTGGGACGTCAGATGGAAGGATAAAAAAGATAAATGAGATAAATCTGCCTGGAAACAGGCGGTGAGAGAAAAAAGAAGACGGGATCGATGGAAAACGTAAAGAGAGATAAAACTCCTGGGCGGTTGTCCATCGATCCTGTTTTTGATAGTCCTGTATTTGATAAAAACTGGTATTTGATATAACAGATATATCGAAAAGCAGACGAAAGCGCAAGGAAGTTCACAGATACTCCATGATTTTTCACAGAAAAAACACAGCAAGGCGCACGACAAACGCATGAGTAAATAAATTGTGAACACGCCCCCTTTTTTGTTAAAATTAAGAAAGAGAGGTTATATAGTGAAACTTCGAGAGATTTCATAAAAGAGCTGTCTGATGACGAGAAAGTCGGACAGCTCTTCTTTATGCCTCAATGCGTTTATGTGTGCAGAGGAAAGGGTTCTGCTGTTATTTTTTTGCTTTGACACGGTCTCCGCGCTCTGGAAGCAGAAAGATACAGATTAAAGAACTGATAAACAGCATGCTTGGATAGAACAGAAGCGGCATGACCTCAAAGGCAGACAGTTCATAGCCCAGCTCATGAACCGCCGATAATGCTACCAGCATCTGAGCACCGTAAGGCAGGATTCCCTGGGAGATACAGGAAAAGGTATCCAGAAGGGAGGCTGTCTTTCTGGCACTGATGCCATAATCTTCAGAAATTTCCTTTGCAATAGGGTTGGCCATAACGATAGCTACTGTGTTATTGGCAGTTGCGATATCCAGCAGGGTAACTAAAAGGCCGACACCAAACTGACCACCGCGTTTTCCACGGAAAATGCGATGAATAACGTTAAGAAGAACGTCGAAGCCACCGTTTTCACGGATCAGTGCACACATAGCTGCAACTAAGATGGCAACCATACTGGTCTCAAACATGCCGGAAGTGCCGGAACCCATGTTGGTAAGCATTTCCCAGGGAGTAGTCTGGCCGGAGCCCAGCATAATGATGGCACCGGATACGATTCCGACTAACAGAACGACAAATACCTGAATACCGGCAATGCCGCCTGCTAATACCAGAAGATAGGGGATCAGCTGAATCAGGTTGTATGGTTTTATGATGGCAGCTCCCGGATCCTGATGGAAGGAAACGACCAGGATAAGTGCCAGGGAAGCGATGGCAGCCGGAAGTGCGATGCCGAAGTTCTCACGGAATTTATCCTTCATAGCACATCCCTGACCGTTGCAGGCTGCGATGGTTGTATCGGAGATGAAAGAGAGATTATCTCCAAACATGGCACCGCCGATGACAGATGCGACGCAAAGGGCCAGAGAGAAACCAGAGGTCTCAGATACGGCAGTGGCAATCGGAACGATCAGGGTGATGGTTCCAACGGAGGTTCCCATGGAGGTAGAGACAAAGCACGCTACCACAAAGAGAACAGCAACGGAAAAACGGGCCGGGATAAGAGACAGCATCAGATAAGCAACGCTTTCAGCACTGCTTCGTCCTACGACACCGACAAAGGTTCCGGCTGTCAGGAAGATGAGAAGCATGGTGATGATGTTCTTATCTCCGATGCCTTGCCCCATCAGCTCCAGTTTCCGGTCAAAGGAAAGAGAACGGTTCTGGAAACAGGCCGTCAGGATCGCAAGCATAAATGCGACAACAATCGGAATGTTGTAAAAGCCCATCGGGATCTTCATGATATATTCTGACCAGATTCCTAGCCCCAGATAAAAGATCAGAAATACAGCGATAGGCAGAAGGGAAGATAGTTTTTGCTTTTTCATAATAATTTTCAGCCTTTCTATATGTTTGCCGTAATAGGCCGGATATACATTATTTGATCTTACCATAAGAATGGGATTCAGGCAAGTAAAGAAGACAGTGTAACTGTAATGAAAAGGTTGGCGAAAGCCTGTAAAAACGATATTCTGAAAGATGGAGAAAAGCATGCAAAAACGATAGAAAATATGATCGGAAATGAGATAAAAGCACAAGGGATTTCACAGATACTACACGGGTTTTCACCAAAAAATCACAGTGTGAAGTGCTTGCGTGTGCTTCACACTGTGATTTTGGCGATGCTTCGCATTTAAAATCGGAAAAATCTGCAGCCTAAACGGCATCGTACGGAATTTTCAGTTTAGAAAATTTCTATTTGCGAGTCGTAACGATTGTCGGTTCGGAATGTGAGGAAAAGTGCAAAAAACCTTGACAAAGCAAGGAGAAATGTATATAAATGTAAAGTAAGATTTGCGGGCATGTACGAAGAAAACTAAGAGGATTCATGTGCAAAGATATAAGCTAGGAGGAATATACGATGAACAAGACAGAATTAATCGCAGTTGTAGCTGAGAAAGCAGAGCTTTCCAAGAAAGACGCAGAGAAGGCAATCAAGGCTTTCACAGATGCAGTATCCGAGGAACTGGTTAAGGGCGGAAAGATTCAGCTGGTTGGCTTTGGTACTTTTGAGGTAGCTGAGAGAGCAGCTAGAGAGGGAAGAAACCCGAAGACCGGCGAGACCATGCCGATCGCAGCTTCCAAGACTCCGAAGTTCAAAGCTGGTAAAGCATTAAAGGATATGGTAAACGCATAATTATCTCAGACATATATGTGTGACAGACAGCCCTTCGTGATAAAATATCATGGAGGGCTTTAGTATTATAGGAGCGAAGGGATTCCGCCAGGATGAAAGTGCCCTGCAAGGGGCTATGGAAAGGAAAAATATGAGGCTAGATAAGTATTTGAAAGTGTCCCGCATCATCAAGAGAAGAACCGTAGCCAATGAAGCGTGTGACAGCGGACGAGTGATGCTGAATGATAAAGTGGCAAGAGCCAGCGCGGAGGTCAAGGTTGGGGATGTGATTGAAATTGCTTTCGGCAATAAATCGGTGAAGGTCCGCGTTACAAGCGTACAGGAGACCATCCGCAAGGAAGATGCCAAAGAAATGTTTGAATACCTGTAAAAATCCAAGAGACGTCAGTAAAAGGCGCGGAGGACGAAATGCCAAGAAATATAGAGCGGGATGAAAAAGAGGCGATGCGCCGGAAAGAACAGCTGATGGAAGCTGGATTCAGGCTGTTTTCGCAATATGGGATCGAGAATGTCAGTTTACAGAGGGTGGCGGACGCTGCGGAAGTGGGCGTTGCGACCCTATATAACTATTATCAGACGAAGGTCAAGCTTGTGATAGCGATCAGCGGAAAAATCTGGGGCGATCTCTGGAAGGAGATTCTGGAAGAAAAGGGACCGGAGATATTTGAATCATTCACGGCGTATCAGTACATTGAGTTTTATACGGACCAGATCATCCGGATTTACCGGGAACGCCCGGAAATACTCCGGTTCAGTAATAACTATAAAAACTCTATCTCCCGGGAGAAAGTCAAGGGGGAAGCGCTGGCTGAACATCTGGATGTTTTGAAGCCGGCAGGAGCGCTGTATCATAAGTTCTATGAGCAGGCGAGGAGCGATAAAAGCATCCGGACCGATATCCCGGAGCAGCAGTTATTTACAAGCGTTGCGATTGCGATGCTGGCGGTGGCTGAGCGCTATGCACAGGGAATTGTGTGGGCGGACGATCACAAGGAAGACCACACGCAGGAACTGGAATTTTTAAAAGGAATGCTCCTGACATGGTGCAGAACCCCGGAGAACCTGGGAAAACAATGATATAAAGAAGGGAAATAAAAAAAGAAGTCAAGAGAATGAGGTGCCCCCTCAAAGTTAGACTTTTACGAGACGACTTCGGTCGTCTCGTTTTTCTTTATGCGCTTAAAAGAACAGATTCTGTCTTGAATTTGTGAGAGTTGATTATTATAATATAAATATAGTGACGACTCATTTGTGTATACACACTTTATGACGGATAATCAACATTTCGAGAATGAGAGGAAAAAGCGTATGAGAAGGAGAAAAAGAAGAATCCTGGCAGCAGGAATGGTGGTAGTGATAACGTGCAGTTCATATGGCTCTGTGCCTAGAGTTTATGCGAACACGAATTTTTATCAGATCAGGGAGATCGAGAGTTTATCGGAACAGGTTCTGTATCAGAAAGTTCCCTATGGCACCCGGTATCAGGATCTGGAGATGCCGGACAGCATAGACGTTTTTGTCAGCGGGGGGGGGGGCAAACCGAAGATGTGCCTGACGCAGGGAGCGATGAGAATGTAGCAGCGTTTGCCAACCGCACAAATGATGATGCCGTGCTGGAAAAGACGGACAGTGAAGAGAATGGAGAAAAAGAAGATACCGAAGGAAAAGATACCGAAGGAAAAGATGCCGGAGAGAATAGCAAAGACAAAAGCGAAGGTGGAGAGGGCTTAGAGAAAGCGGAATCCGGTTCAGGTGAACAGGGAGATTCTGGGAAAGATGGAAATTCGGCGGAAAATGGGGACTCTCAGGATGAAAATGCAAATCCGGGGAACGGTGAATCCGATGAGAAAGACGATTCCGGTAAGACAGATTCCGGTTCTTCGGGTGGAAATGCCGATTTGAATGAAGATGCCGATTCTTCGAATGGAAAAACGGATGAATCGAAGGAAGATGTCAAGACGGATGAGAAAACCGAGGAAGAGATTGACGAAAAGGAAGGTTTCTGGCGAAAAGTAAGGGTGCGCTGGGTTCTGGATGAAGAAGAGAGCCAGGCATCCCGTTATGATGGGGAAAATCCGGGCATCTACCTGTTCCGTGCAGAGCTGAAAAGCAGCAATTATGAGGTAGATGAGGACGAACTTCCGGTGATCCAGATCACGGTCCTGGAAGAAGAGCAGGTGAAAACAACGCTGGAATTTGTACCGTTGGAAGAATCGATCACCGATCAGATTCTCCCGCTTGGAAGCAAAGAATCCGATATCCAGTTCCCGGAGACTCTTACCGTGCGTGAGACGATGGGAGAAGAAACCACCGAGCGGACTTTGTCGGGTATCACGTGGAAACTGGATGCAGAAAACAGCGACTATTCTGAATTTCGGGGCGGACTGGCACCGGAGGACTATTTTGACCGCTTCGATGAGGACGGTGAACCAGAAGAAACTGAAGAAAAGACCTGGGAGGGCTACGATAAAGCCAATGAAGAATACAATGGGGCGATCTATACCTATATTCCGGTGATTCCGGAAAGCGAAGAGATACCGGAAGACACTGCTTTGCCGGAGATCCATGTGCAGGTGGGAGACGCGGGGATTGCGTTGTATGCAGATGAAGGAATCACGGGAAAAGGTACGAAAGAGTATCCCTATGTGATTTGTAATGTAAAACAGTGGTTTACTGTTATGGGTAAAAACCAAAAGAATCAATATAATGGAAATCAATCCTCTGGTGTAAGTAAATATATTAGATTGGGGGCTGATATCGATCTAAGCGGTGAGTCGTGGGAGTCAAGAACACTAACGGCTGGTTTAGATGGTAATGGATATGAGCTGAGTGGAATTTCGCAGCCGTTGTTTAATGTTTTGGCGGGAACTGTTAAAAATTTGATTTTGTCCAATGTGACCATTACGGGAGATGGAAAGCATGTAGGAGCGATTGCGAGAACTGTAGGTGCTGATTCGCAGATTGAAAATTGTTATATCAGTGGCAGTCTTGCTACTACAGGAAATTGTGCCGCAGGTGGATTAATTGGACAGGTTCAGTCGGGGACGCTGGAAATTCAAAATTGTATTGTTAATGCAGAGATTGAAAACAAAGATAATAATAATAGGGAGTCTTTAGCTGGAGGCTTGGTTGGTTCGGTTAAAGTGAAAAATGGCACGCAGTTGAATATTATGAACTGTATTGCAATGGGAAGTGTTTCGACAAATTCAGGTCGCGGTGCAGGTGGATTAGTTGGTGGACAAGGAAAAACAGTTACAATTAATAAGAGCGCAGCATTGCAAGAAGAGATTTCCACAAACAGTTCGCAATACTATGTAGATAGAATTTTTGGCTATTTCGGTGATTATCAAGTTCATGTAGTTGGTGGACGAAATTTCGCCTATCAGGGTATGAGGGTTAAATGTGGTGAAACCCTTCTTGATAAAGAGAATGATAAAGATAGAAAATGGCCAGAGTTGCATCGTGGCGAGAGTGTTTTCAAACCAGACCTTTTAACAACCAATTTCTGGAAAAACACGATTGGCTGGGGAAGTGATGCGGAAAACTGGGAATTTGCCGCTAATCAGCTTCCGACGCTAAAGATGCAAAGAGATAATAAAGAAGTAATTATATTCTCCGGCGCAGACATACCAGAGTATCTTGAGGCAACCGAGACAAAAACAGGCTCAGTAAAGTCTGGAGAAACCGGAATCGCAGGCGCAGAGATTACTTTTAAGAAGGGCAGCAGCGAGAAAAAGGCGACAACAGGTTCAGATGGAACCTTTAGCATAGATCTTGCCAATGGAGACTATGACGTAACGATCAAAAAGACCGGATATATTACGGTTAGGACAACAGTTACGATTTCGGATGCCGATTTAGAAGCTCTTAATTTCACCATGGAAACAAACCCGGTTTCCATGCTTTCGGGACAAACTGTGACAGGAACTTTCCAGACAACCGATGCGGACACTGTCACGGCAGATGGAAAAATTGCGCTTACGTATACCAGAAATGAAGATTTACAGGCGGGGGATTTTAAACTTTCATCCGAGGAAGATGGAACGGAGTATGACGGAGTTACAATTCTTGGAGTGGACAATACAGAAAATGAAAGCGGTATAAAGATTCAATTTGCTAAATCGCTGAATCTTGGCAATACGAATAAAATAACCTTATATGTCCATTACAAGGGAAGTTCGATTGGTTCAATTGTGCTGAAAAAAAAGGTGAATCTTGTTCAGCTTGCGGCGCCTGCGGATGTCAAATGGGATGAGACAGTAAAAGGAAAGGCCGTCTGGAGTTCGGTTGCGTATGCATCGGGCTATAAAGTACAGCTCTATAAGGATGGTTCAGCACTGGGGGTTCCGGTTACACTTGGGGCGGGTGAAACCGGTTACGATTTTACCGCCCAGATTGCAGAGAGCGGAATCTATACGTTTGGAGTCCGGGCAACGGGAGATGGTTCAACCTATGGTGACAGCGAGGAGGCGACGAGTGGAACCTATGTATTTTCCGAGCAGACCTTAGAGAATGTCAAAACAGCGGCACAGGCAGCGCTGCAGGCGATGACGGTGACAAATGGGACAACAGCGGAAGAAATTTTGCAGGTTGTACAGAACGTTATCACAAATCAAAAAATTCATGCGGACTGGTCCGCTGAAGAAGGGTTCCATCTAACACCAGCAACGGATGGCAAAGAACCGGGACAAAACGGAAGTATCACGGGAATGATTGTTTTGAGCGATACCTCTGAGGGCGCGTCAACAGAAACAATCGAAATAAATCTTCCAATCGCGGCGAAGTATGCAATTACCTTTGCATCCGGACGCCAGGATTCACAGGGAGATGCGCCGACCCTGGGAAATGCCGCAGCCGGAACTGTGATTACGCTTCCGGAGAATACCTTTAAGGTATATGGCATGAATTTTAAAGGCTGGAGTGACGGAAGTACTACATATGCCAGCGGTGCAGATTATACAATGCCAAATAGAAATGTAGCATTTAAGGCGGTATGGGTGCAGGATCAGTGGGATGGAATAACGGCTGTGGAACCGACCAAAGACGAACATGGTTATTATCAAATTAGTACAGGGGCAGAGCTTGCGTATTTTAGAGATACGAAGATTTCAAACTGGAAAGCGAAACTGATGTGCGATATTGATATGGGCGGTCACGAGTTTACTTCGATTCCTAATGCCGGAGCTGAATTTGATGGATGCGGACATATGATTCGAGGCTTGAATGCGGTCGGCGAAGTTTATGTGGGATTGTTTCGAGCAATTTCTTCGAATTGTGAAATTAAGAATCTGACCATAGAAAATGCGGTGGTTAAAGCTTCCCGCGATGGGGCGAGAGTCGGCATCCTGGTTGGTGATGTATATGGTTCTCTGACGGTAGAAAATTGTTACGTCAGTGGAACAATCGAAACTGCAGATGGAACGAATAAGATTGAATCGGCAGGTGGTTTGATTGGAAATGTAAGGGGGAAGTATAATTATTCGGTAAATATTAAGTCCTGCTATGCAGATGCTGAAATCAAGGGAACCGCCAGCAGTGGCTTTGCAGGTGGTTTGGTCGGTTGGACCGGTGGAAGTACAACAATTGACAACAGCTATGCAGTTGTGGATATGGACATTGAAGCGGGAAATTCTATTGGTGGACTGGTAGGATGCGGAAATGACAGTAAAGTAAAGATCTCCCACAGCTACGCGGCAGGCGAAGCCCTGACAAAAAATCCCATTGGCGCATCCGTGGCAGGCATTTCCGCCAACGGTTCGATTTCCTCTTGTGTCAGCATTTTCCCGGAGATGCGATCGCTCAACCGGATTGGCGGAACAACGGGAAGCTGCCGGGATAACTACGGCTTTGCCGGCACAGTTGCGAGAAAATCAGATGGAACGATTTTGACCCCGGATCCAGATACGATGGGGGCAGACAAGCTATATGGAGCGGACGCAACGGCGGAAGACCTGAAAGATCCGGAATTTTATAAAAAGCTGGGCTGGAATTTTGATTCTACCTGGACGATGGATTCAACCGGCGAGTATGCTTTCCCGATTCTGAAAAACCAGACTTTACGTCCGGATCTGACGCTGGATCTGACACCTTCGGTTACCGGAATTACGCTGGATAAGACCAATGAGACGATTTACCCGAGAGGAAGCGTCCAGCTCACTGCGACCGTCGATGTGGCAAACGGAGCGTCCAGAGATGTGGAATGGAAAAGCAGTGATCCGGCAGTCAAGGTAGAGGACGGACGGGTAACTGCTGCGGATGTGGCAAAAGCGGGAACCTATACGATCACAGCCACCAGCGTGGCGGATCCTTCCAAGGAGGCAGTATGCAATCTGACAGTTGATACGGCGGAACACACCGTTACAGTAGAACGGGAGAATACGATAAACTCCCCGAATGCAGTCGTGAAAGCGTATGCATCCATGGATGATGCAAAAAAGGGAACAAATCCAATTTCTACGACAGGTAGTGAAACTAGTACATTTACATTTTCACAGAAAGCCGGAGAAAAAGTTTACCTTGCATTTACGGGTCTGGATCGGGATGATATCGTAAGCAAAGTAACAATTACCGATGCAAATGGTTCAAAGGTGGATGCGACTCTGTGCAATTTTGAAGATCCAACGGTATATTATTTTACAATGCCGTGCTCAAATGCTTCGGTGGAGGTTTCTTATGCAGTAAACTTAAATGCAACCCAGTATACCTGGTTCGTAGGACAGGAATGGGGTACCTGGGGAACGACGGCAGCCTTTGAAACCAAAGAGTGGAGTGGAGGGGATCATATTGGCTCTCTGGAAGTAACAAAGATTATCAATGGCAAGCTGTTTAAAGAATTTAATATAAAATCAATGTCGCTGTATAAGAAAGGTTCAGTTACACCGAACAAGGTAAATAGTAGAGCAGAACTTAAAAAGAACGGCGATTATTACATCGAAAAAGATAATACAACCGGTCTCCCGACTCTCTATGTATACTTAGATGGACCGGGCATGGTAGCTGTGGATATCGAGGTCCAGGATGATCTGAATGCAGTATTTTCAATTACGCAGAAGCCGGAAAGCAGTTCTTATTATACGCTGGACAAGCCTACGGCAAAAGCCGGGGAGCTGGTAACGGCGACCTTGACAGATGCAGGTGTTGAGCAGATGAAGGAGATGCAGAACAAGAATGCATGCCTTACATACAGCGGTGGTTTACTTATAGTTGTTTACCCGCCGAAATTTACCGAATCAGGCGGCAAATGGACCGCTTCCTTTAAGATGCCGGCGCAGGATGTTGAGACACATGTGTATTTTGGGGACAAAGATAAGGTTACACTGAATGGTACGGATAAAGAGGTTGATTACGATGGCACGCCGAAGTCTGTTGGGGATGGAATTCAGGCAACCATAGGCGAATATGATCTTTCGGAACAGTTTCAGGGTCAGTATGAGGTGCACTATGAAGGTGTGAACGGAACCGTTTATTCCAGCATGACACCGCCGATCAATGCGGGAACGTATTCCTGTAGGATTAAGATCCCGGACAGTAACGTAAATTATAAGAGTGATCCGA
The DNA here is from genome assembly GCF_003477745.1 of Clostridium sp. AF35-15. Taxonomy (NCBI): domain Bacteria; kingdom Bacillati; phylum Bacillota; class Clostridia; order Eubacteriales; family Clostridiaceae; genus Clostridium; species Clostridium sp. AF35-15. The sequence goes on from NZ_QUDY01000018.1 coordinate 16,798, forward strand.
TTACAGTGCGCCTGACGATCAAAAAAATAGCAACAAAGACCCCGAAAGCACCCCAGGCAGCAGCGTGGACAGACACCAGCGTGACCCTGAAAGCACCGTCTACATTTGTGGATGGAACCGCGATTCCGGCAGGATATGAACTGGAATACTGCGTGGATCAGGGAGAATGGCAGGATTCACCAGTATTTACCGGGCTGATGCCGGAAACGACTTACAATTTCTATGTGAGACTCAAAGAAGGTGTCAATACGACGGCATCCGCAGCCAGCGAGGCGGTAACGGTCCAGACAAAGAAAGCATCGTCTGACCCGTCCAATCCGACGAAACCCAACCCGTCGAACCCGAATCCATCGACCCCAGGCAATCCGCAGGGAACGACCACTTCCGGCCGCGACAGAAGTACCAGCACATGGGTAAAAGAGAGCACCGGATGGCGTTACCGCCTGTCAAATGGTACATATCTGTCCGGAAGCCTGGTTCTGGATCCGGTGACCGGCAGACAGGTTGAACAGGTTGTGTGGAAACAGCTCCGGGGCGCATGGTGGGCGTTTGGAGCCGATGGATATATCCGGACAGGCTGGGTCTATGATTACAGCGCAGGCAAATGGTACTATGTGGACGAAAACACAGGCATGCGGACGGGCTGGTATCTGGATCCGCAGGACGGCAGATGGTATTATCTGGATCCGGCAACGGGAGAGATGCTGACGGAGTGGCAGCTGATTCCGGATTTAGGCTATGTATACTTAAATCCGTATGCACCGCAGCCGACCTGGGCGTATGATGAAGCATTAAAAACCTGGGTTTACATGGAGGGCGCAGGACGTCCATACGGCTCCCTTTATATGGCTGAGTGGACACCGGACGGCTATTATGTAAATGCAGACGGTGTCTGGGAACCAGCCAGATAATCATTCATAAACCTGAAAACCTCCCAATATATTTAACAGTAGGCAGCTATAGGTTGGAAATATTGGGAGGTTTTTTGCATGGAAGAAAAATTGAATGCCAGACCTCACAAGCTGGAGCTTCTGAACCGGGAAAAGGGGAATGTGACGGGGATCCAGGATGTGGTGTCATTTGATGAGAACCAGATGATTCTCGATACAGACATGGGGCTTCTGACGGTGCGTGGGAAGGCGCTGCATGTGAGCCGTCTGACGCTGGAAAAGGGCGAAGTGGATATTGAGGGCGAGTTTGAGAGCTTTTCGTATTCTTCTAACGAGTCCCGCCGGAAATCGCAGGAGTCGTTCTTTGGACGGCTGTTCCGTTAGGCGGTGGCGGATGAGCGGGACGGTGAGAGGGGAAATATGGCTGCTTGGCGGCAGTGTGTGTACGGGAATTGCGCTGATGATGGTGTATGACGGGCTTAGGATCTTCCGATGGCTGGTGCGGCACGGCTCATTTTGGACAGGCATAGAGGATGCGGCGTATTGGCTCTTTGCCAGTTTTGCGACGTTCCGGCTTTTGTTCTGGCACAATGACGGAGTCCTGCGCGGCTATGCGGTGGCGGGTGTGCTGGGCGGCATGGTGTTTTATGACCGGACGGGCAGCCGTCTTTTGTTTGCGGTATTGAAAAAATGCAGCAGATGGATTAAAATAAAAGGAAGAGGCAAAAAAAGCCAGAAGACCGGAAAGGAACATACAACAAGGGGACAGGCAGAGAATCTGGAAAGGAAGTGAGATGAAGGTGCGTAGACAGATGTCAGAAGGCAGACCGGGTGGGAATGCACGGAAAAAGAAAAAGGACAATTTAAACAACCGGATGGCGCTTGTGGGCGTTACGATGGTAGTGCTGAGTCTGGCGGTTGCCGTGCACATCAAGGGCATCGATCTCAAGGAAAAGGATAGGAGTTATTCAATTCGTGAGGAAAATCTGGAGGCACAGGTTGCGAAAGAAGAAGAACGTGCCAAACAGCTTGAGGAATACCGCGTATACGTGCAGACCAAGCAGTATATCGAGAAGGTAGCGAAGGAGAAGCTGGGACTTGTAAACCGCAATGAGATCCTGCTCAAACCGTCCAATTCGAATTAGGCTTGCGGTGCATCATAGAATGTCCGGGGCATGCCACACAGGGGAGCGGCATTCCTGGATGTGTCGGAAAATGTCGAAGTTTTCCCTGATTTTGCTCCGTCCGTTTGACAAATATTTCCCTCCAGCCTGTATATAATGGCGTTATACAGGTTAGGAGGGATTTTTGTGCTTAAACGGAGAACTTTACATAGAGATATGGCGGATGTCAACGTCTACACGGCAAGACGTTTAAAGAGCATGGCACTGTCACTGGGTGGTCTGGCGCAGGCGTTTGCGGATGAGATCGGCGGGCAGGGGCATCTGACGAAGGAGGACGGACTGGCGGCAATGCAGACGGCGGCGTCGGCGGTATGCGGCGATTGTACACGGTGCAACCTGTATTATGGCAACCGCCGGGACGACAGTTATTATCTCTATTATCTGCTTCGGACGTTCGAGCAGAAAGGGAAAATCGACCTGGAGGACATGCCGCGCCTGTTTCATGAGATTTGTTCCCAGAGAGAGGCATATTTGCGGGAATTGAACCGGAGCCTCGGCCGGGCGACGATGAATCTGGGGTGGAAAAACCGTTTTCTGGAAAGCCGGGATGCGGTGATCGTCCAGTTCCGGGAGCTGGCGGCGATTTTGGAGGAATTTTCCAACCAGATGGAGCAGGCGTCGGATGTGACGGCATCCTGGGAGGAGATGCTTTCGGGGATACTTCGCAGAAGCCATCTGCGCGTGGACAACATGCTGGTGCTTCAATATGAAAATCAGCAGAAGGAGGCGTTTCTCACACTCCGCAGCGTCAACGGGCGATGCATGACGGCGCGGGATGTGGCGGAACTTCTGGGACGCGCGATCGCCGGAAGCCACTGGAGTGTGGCGAAAGACAGCAAAAGCCTGATCACCCGCAATGCGGCGACCTTCCGTTTTGTGGAAGAAGGTAAATACCGGATGGTGTACGGCATGGCGTGCAGCCCCAGGGAGGGTGAACCGATTTCAGGCGATACGTGTACGGTGCAGACCGGGCTTCCTGGACAGGTGATTATGAGCCTGTCGGACGGCATGGGAAGCGGCAGAAGCGCCAGTGAGGACAGCGAGAAGGTCATTGAGCTGACCCAGCGCCTGCTGGAGACGGGATTTTCGGCACGATCGGCGCTCAAATTGGTAAATACGGTGCTTTTGCTGGCGGGCACGGAGCAGAATCCGGCAACAATCGATCTATGTTGTATCGATCTGGGGACAGGTGTGCTGGAAGCGATGAAGCTGGGCGCGGTGCCGACCTTTATTCTGGGGCGTGAGGGTGTTGAGTTTCTGGAAGCAGGCGGGCTGCCGATGGGAATTGTACAGAACGCGGAGCCGGTTCTGATGTCGCGGAAAATGTGGGACGGCGAGAAAATCATTATGATAAGCGACGGCATTCTCGAAGCGATGCCGGGGGAACACAAGGAAGAGACGTTCATGGAATTTGTATCAAACCTTTCCGGCGGCAACCCGCAGGAACTGGCAGAACAGATCCTGGCGTTTGCGTCCGGGCTTTCGGACGGGGGTGTGGTGGATGACTGCACCGTGTTGGTCGGGACGGTGCTGGAACGTGGGTAGTTACTGGGCACGTATGCGTGAACAGTAACGTAGAATCTGGCAGGTTGAGAAATAGGGGGAGATCCGTTATACTGTGAAGGTACTGAACAGTTATGAGTGGATTTATTTTTAAGAGGGATAAAAAGAAATATAAAAGAATGCAGAAACAAACAGAAATTTATATGAAACAAAATCATATGGTTGAGCTGGGGGATGGCGTTCTGGTCGGTTTATCCGGGGGAGCGGATTCCGTCGGTCTTTTGCTGGTGCTCTGGAAGCTGCGGGAGACGTTTCAGATTTCCCTGCGGGCGCTCCATGTCCATCACGGGCTGCGCGGCGCGGAGGCGGATCGGGACGCGGCATTTTCACGGATGCTGTGTGAACGGCTGGAAATTCCTTTTTATGAGTTCCGCATCGATGCGGCAAAAGAGGCGCTTGACCGGAAATGTTCCATCGAGGAGGCGGGACGACTGGCACGGTACCGCCTGTATGAGGAGACGGCGCGGGCGTGGGAGGAAGAGATTCGGCGGGTTCACATCGCCACCGCCCACCATGCGGATGATAATGCGGAAACGGTTCTTTTTAACCTGTTCCGCGGAAGCGGTCTGACCGGGCTTTCCGGCATTGCTCCGGTGCGGGGGCGCATCATCCGTCCTCTTCTCTGGGCGCAGCGGAGTGAGATTCAGGCATGGCTGCGGCAGCAGGGACAGGACTGGGTCGAGGACTCGACGAACCAGGAGAGTGAATACAGCCGCAACTGGCTTCGGAATGAACTGCTTCCGGCGGTAAAAGAGCGCCTGAATGCACAGGCAGTCCGTCATATCGACCAGGCGAGCAGACGCATCCGGCAGGCAGATGCCTATCTGGAAGAGGTGGCAGAAGAATGGCTTCAAAAGCATGCACCGGACGGAAAAGCGGATGCAGGAGCGCTGGCAGAACAGGCGGAGATTGTGCAGGGTTATATCGTGCGGCGGTTGTTTTTAAAGAGCAAAATGCCGCTCCGGGACGTGACGGAGACGCATGTGCAGGCGGTGCGGGAACTTCTGCATCAGGGAACCGGAAAGAGTATTTCGCTGCCGCATGGGTTCCGGGCGGTGAATGTATATGGATTTCTTGAAGTGCGCCCGCTTAGTCATCCAGGGGAAAGAAAAGAGGTTTTGCTTCCGGGCAGCCAGGATGAGAATCTTTTGCAGATGCATATTTTCCCCTGTGAAAATGGGGATGAATTTCCGAAAAACCAGTATACGAAATGGTTTGACTATGATAAAATAAAAGGTACCTTATCGCTGAGACACCGGCAGCCGGGGGACTACCTGACACTGCCGTCCGGTGGTCGGAAAACACTGAAATCCTGGATGATTGATGAGAAAATTCCGAGACAGGAGCGGGAGCAAATCTGGCTTCTGGCGGAAGAAAAACATATCCTGTGGATAGTGGGGCACCGGATCAGCGCATATTATAAGATAACAGAACAGACAAAAACCATCCTTGAGGTGGAATTTAACGGAGGAAAAAGCAGTGGCTGATAAGATTCGTGTATTATTAACGGAAGAAGAAGTAAACAAGAAGATCAGTGAGGTGGCAGCACAGATCAACAAAGATTATGAGGGAAAGGAAGTCCACCTGATCTGTATCTTAAAGGGCGGCGTATTCTTTACCTGCGAACTGGCAAAACGCCTGACTATTCCGGTTTCCCTGGATTTCATGTCCGTATCCAGCTACGGTTCCGACACCAAGTCAAGCGGTGTGGTAAAGATTATCAAGGATCTGGACGAGCCGCTGGAGGGCAAGAATGTCATCATCGTGGAGGACATCATCGATTCCGGACGCACCCTGGCATATCTGATCGAGGTATTAAAACAGAGAAATCCGAAAAATATCGAGCTGTGCACCCTGCTTGATAAGCCGGAGCGCCGCGTGAAAAAACAGGTTCAGGTTAAATATACCTGCTTTACAATCCCGGATGAGTTTGTCGTAGGTTACGGCCTGGATTACGATCAGAAATACCGCAACCTGCCGTACATCGGTGTTGTGGAAGTATAAGGAGGAAGCCAGTTGAAACAACGTCAGTCGATGGGAGGCGTGGGGCTTCTGATCCTCATGCTGCTCGTTATCATGTTTTTCTCGTTGAAAGTCCCTGGAATGGCGACGGAGCGGGAATTAAGCTATCCGGAGTTCATGGTATATCTGGAGAATAAGACCGTAGAGAGCGCACAGATCCGCCCGAACCGCGAGGTGCCGACCGGTGAGGTTGTTTTTGAGACAACCTCCGGCGACCGGGAGGAATTCAATGTGCTGGATGTGAAGGAAGTAGAGATGGCGCTGCGCAAGGCGGGGGTTCCGTACACGACCACCAGCGTCCGCCAGGATAGCTATTTTATGACGGTGATCTTGCCGATCGCTTTGTCCGCAGGCGTCCTGATCTTCCTGTTTATGTTTATCAATTCCCGTTCCGGCGGCGGGGCAAATGCCAAGATGATGAATTTTGGACGCAGCCGTGCCCGGATGGTATCGACCAGCAAGGTCAACTTTACCAAAGTTGCCGGTCTGGAAGAGGAGAAAGAGGAACTGGAGGAGATCGTAGATTTCCTGAAAAATCCGCAGAAATACACCGGCGTCGGGGCGCGCATCCCGAAGGGCGTGATCTTAGTCGGACCTCCAGGAACCGGTAAAACCCTGCTTGCCAAAGCGGTGGCGGGTGAGGCAGGCGTTCCGTTCTTCTCGATTTCCGGTTCGGATTTTGTTGAAATGTTCGTCGGTGTCGGCGCATCCCGTGTCCGCGACTTGTTTGAGGAAGCCAAGAAAAATGCCCCGTGTATTGTCTTTATCGATGAGATCGATGCGGTTGCCAGACAGCGTGGTACCGGCATGGGCGGCGGTCACGACGAGCGCGAGCAGACGCTCAATCAGCTTTTAGTTGAGATGGATGGTTTCGGCGTCAATGAGGGCATTATTGTCATGGCAGCGACGAACCGTGTGGATATTCTCGACCCGGCGATTCTGCGGCCGGGCAGATTTGACCGAAAGGTGGCAGTCGGACGACCGGATGTCAAGGGTCGCGAGGAGATTCTCGGCGTCCATACGAAGGAAAAACCGCTGGGCGAGGATGTGGATTTACACCGCATCGCGCAGACAACCGCTGGATTTACCGGAGCCGATCTGGAAAACCTGATGAATGAGGCGGCGATCAATACCGCAAAAGAGGGACGTAAGTTCCTGACCCAGACGGATATTGAGAAAGCCTTTATTAAAGTGGGAATCGGCGCTGAGAAGCGCAGCAAGGTAATTTCCGAAAAAGATAAGAAGATTACCGCATACCATGAGGCGGGTCATGCGATTCTGTTCCATGTCCTCCCGGATGTGGGACCGGTTCATACCGTTTCGATCATTCCGACCGGCGTTGGTGCGGCAGGTTATACGATGCCGCTTCCGGAGCAGGATGAGCTTCATATGACGAAGGGCAGAATGCTTCAAAATATCATGGTTTCGTTGGGCGGACGAATCGCCGAGGAGATTATCTTTGACGACATCACGACCGGCGCTTCCCAGGATATCAAGCAGGCGACCTCGATGGCGCGCGCGATGGTAACCGAGTACGGTATGTCAGAGAAACTGGGCATGATCAACTACGGCGGCGACAACAACGAGGTCTTTATTGGCCGTGACCTGGCGCATACGAGAACCTACAGCGAGGAAGTGGCGAGCGAGATCGACAGCGAGGTAAAGCGCATCATCGATGAGTGCTACGCCAAGGCAAAACGGATCATTCTCGACCATGAAGATGTGCTTCATTCCTGCTGTGCCCTGCTGATGGAGAAAGAGAAGATCGGCCAGGCTGAGTTTGAAGCGCTGTTTCAGGATGGAGAAAAGCCGTCAGGGGAAGCTGAAACTCCGGTGACAGAAGCATAAAAAGTTGAAAGCATGAGACAGGTCTGGAAATAAGCCTGAAAAAAGGTGCCAGTCAGCTGCCAGAATGTGCGGGAGACATCCCGGACAGCCATCGGATAGATGGAAATGGCAGTGGCGGCACCTTCTTTTATGCAAATTTCAGGCGGATTTTGCTGGACATTTCTGGAAAGAGCGTTGATTTGCACAAAAAAGAAATCGAAATAAAACGATGTTTGTGCACACTTATTTCCGCTCCTATGCTATTATAATAGACGTAACCCCCCCCAATACATTATATAGTTTTTGCTACACCCCATAAAACGAAATACCTTCTCCTAAAAAGGTCAGCTACCCCGCTGACCTTTTTTATTTCATAGGAAATTACGTCCTATGAAACAAAAAACGCTCCGCGAGGATGCACACTCGCGCGAAGCAGAAACATGTCGCAAGCGACCGCGCGAGACGCCCGAATGTGCCAAGGCACATTCTTTTTTATTACCTAAAATTAGGGGCGTGAAAATAACTTGTGTAATTTTGGGAAATCCTGTAAAATATGGGCAGAAAATAACATGATTGTGAAAGCGGTGAAACCGCTGGAAAGGGAAACAGATGGAGCAGATCAATCGCGACGCGCTATTTTGCGACGAGACAGAGGATTACCGTTGTCCTTCGGAGGCAGATGCGGGTGAAGTCGTCACATTTTATTTCAGAACAGAGAAAAATGGAGCAGATGCGGTTGTACTGCTGGAATATGACCCGGAGACCGGGGCGCTTTTGCAGGAGTGGCAGATGAAACGGCTTTCGTGGGAGTGCTGTGCTGGCAGCGTTGGGAACGGTGCAGATACAAATCGAGGCATAGATGGTAGCGGTATGGCTGACAAGTCAGACAGCCGTTTTGATTACTACAGCTGTGCGCTGACTCTGGGAACGAAAACATTTTCGTATGTATTTCAGGTGACCTGGGGCGAGAACGTCTGTCTTTACAACCGGATCGGGCTGACAGAGGATGCGGCGGCGCACCCGTTTCGCCTGATTCCGGGATTTCATGTGCCGGAGTGGAGCAAGGGCGCGCTGATGTATCAGATCTATGTGGATCGGTTCTGCAACGGCGATCCTACAAACGATACGGAAACCAATGAATATATTTATCTGAAAAAGCCGGTCACCCGGGTGACGGACTGGAAGGAACCGATCAGTACACTCGATGTGGGACGGTTTTACGGCGGTGATCTGCAGGGTGTTTTAGATAAACTTGATTATTTAAAGAGTCTCAAGATAGAAGCAATCTACTTAAATCCGGTATTTGTATCACCGTCGAACCATAAGTATGACTGTCAGGACTACGACCATATCGATCCGCATTATGGAGTGATTCTGGAGGACGCAGACGGACTGGTGTGCCCGGAAGATACGGACAATGACCGCGCACATAAATATATGACGCGGACGGCGGATGAGCAGAACCTGGAGGCGAGCGATGCCTTTTTTGCCCGCCTGATTGAGGAAGCGCACAAGCGGGGAATCCGGGTGCTGGTGGACGGTGTGTTCAACCATTGTGGTTCTTTCAATAAATGGCTGGATGCGGAACTTCTGTACCAGCACGCGGGCGGCTATCCGCAGGGGGCATATGTCTCGGAGGACAGCCCGTATCGCTATTTTTTCCAGTTCCACAATGAAAATGCCTGGCCGTTCAATGACAGCTACGACGGCTGGTGGGGACACGCGACGCTTCCGAAGCTTAATTACGAGGAAGCGCCGGAATTGTACCAGTACATTCTGGGGATTGCGAAAAAATGGGTGTCGGCGCCGTTTGGAGCAGATGGCTGGCGGCTGGATGTGGCGGCAGATCTGGGGCGGAGCGCCGGGATGAACCATCAGTTCTGGCGTGATTTCCGCGCGGCAGTCAAGGAGGCAAATCCGGAGGCGGTCATGATCGCGGAACATTACGGCAGCCCGTATGACTGGCTGAAGGGCGATCAGTGGGATACGGTCATGAATTATGATGCGTTTATGGAGCCGCTGTCATGGTTTCTGACCGGGATGGAGAAGCACAGTGACGAAGAAAATCCGGCGCTGTTTGGGGATGGATGCGCCTTTTTTGAGGCGATGCGCTACCATATGAGTGAAATGCCGACGGCTTCCATGCAGTGTGCGATGAACGAGCTGTCCAACCACGATCACTCCCGCTTTATGACGCGGACAAACCGCCGGGTGGGCCGTCTTGCGTCGGCAGGTGCAAAAGCAGCGGAGGAAGGCATCAGCTATGGCATTTTCCGCCAGGGTGTTGTCATGCAGATGACCTGGCCGGGCGCACCGACGATCTATTACGGCGACGAAGCGGGCGTCTGTGGATGGACCGATCCGGACAGCCGCCGGACGTACCCGTGGGGCGGGGAAAACCTGGAGCTGATCGAGTTCCACCGCTACATGAGCGGCATCCGGAAACGCTGTCCGGCATTTAGAAATGGTTCCCTGAAAGAGCTGGCGGCGGGAGATGGCTATATTGCCTATGGACGTTTTCAGAGTGCTCAGAGAGCTGGCGGCGCGTGCTGCGGCGTGACGGCGGTCAATACAGGTGATGACTGGCTGACGCTCAAGATTCCGGTCTGGCAGATCGGCGCGCGCGACGGGGCGGTCCTGCGCCGGGAAATGATGACCTATGAGGACGGTTACAACGCCGGACAGGTTGAACATGAGGTAAAGGACGGATATATCGAGGTGAAAATCCCACCGGTCGGAAGTATCGTTTTGACGGGAAATGATACGGCATTGTAGGAAATGCGGCTTCGACAAGATATATGATTTCTGGCAGTTGAACGAGAAGAATCAAAAGCAGGAAAAAATGGAAATAAAAATATTAAATAAAATATATAAAAACACTTGCTTTTTTGAGACAGTCATGTTATAATCTTCAACTGTCAGAGCAATTTTGGATGGGTTCCCGAGTGGCCAAAGGGGGCAGACTGTAAATCTGTTGCGTCTCGCTTCGGTGGTTCGAATCCACCTCCATCCATTTGGCTTTGTGCCAGTCATGAGTAATCATGATGCCGGCGTGGCGGAACTGGCAGACGCACAGGACTTAAAATCCTGCGAGGGTTAAACTTCGTACCGGTTCGATTCCGGTCGCCGGCAGTATCGGGAACAGTTTTTAACTGTTCCCGATTTTGCGTTATACGGACGTATTTGCAGCGTTGGTTTATATCAGGATATAGAAATCCTGTCATAAACCGGCGCTTCTTTTGCATATAATACAAAGCAAAGGAGTGAAAACATGTCTGCATATCATCGGTTAATATCATATATCTATGCATACGAGGGCGGAATCAAAGGGAAAAATACGGGATTTGCGAAATTGGAGACGCGGGGAACTTCCTGCCGGATTCAGGTCAGCGTCCGCCGTGTCTTTGCGGGCGGCAGCCCGATCGGCGTATACCTTCTGGCAGGGCAGGAGGAGATCCGTATCGGCACCCTGTTTGTCCGTGGCGGAAATGGGGAGTTCCGTGCCGTCGTCAATTGTGAAAATATTGAAGGAAGCGGCTGCAATATGGAAGAGTGCTGTGGTCTGACTCTTCATGAGACGGACAGCGCATGGCGTGCCTATACGACGATCTGGGAAGATGCCGTCGCGCATGCGGCAGAGGTTGAGCTGGCGGATGTGACTGCTGAGAAAGTGCGGGAGCAGGAAGCAGAGAAGGAAGGCGCAACGCGGAAACTGGCAGAGAATGTAGCTGGGGAAGTGAACAGCGCGTCTGTAGGGAAAGAAAAATTGGATGAGGCGTCAGAACTTACCCGGTCGGGAGAAATGGAGAGTCAGGACACATCCACGGAGACAGAGAAGAAAGAAGCTGTGAATATAAACGAAACGGACTTCGGAATCAGCCAGCCCCAGCCAGAAAAGCTGGAGGATTCAAACCTGGAGATTTTCGAGGACACGGAAACCATGGAAGTGGTTCCAGATATCTCAGAAACATCCGATCATCAAGAGGCAGAAGTTGTTCAGGAAACGCAAACGGAAACACCGCAAGAAAGTTTTCAGGAATCCACTCAAGAAGTGCAAACGGAGACACCGAAGGAAAGTTTTCAGGAATCCTATCAGGAAGCACAGACAGAAGCACGGCGGAAAGATTCTCAAGAATCCACCCGGGAGGTCCGGAAAGAGGCGCTTCCAGATTCTCCACCAGACCATCAAGAAGCATTTCAGCCAGGCTCTCAAAATCAAAAACAACCGCAACCAGATTCTTCCAAGGAATTTCCCAAAGAAGATCCCGCCGAGACTCTCTGGGACCGCCTGCGCGTTACCTATCCGAAAGTAACCGCCTTCGAATGCGCCGACGGCTGCGAGATTCTGGTAATCAAACCGCAGGATATCGGGCTTCTGCCGCGGGAAAACTGGGTGTATGGAAATAACAGCTTTCTTCTGCACGGTTACTACAACTACCGATATCTGATTCTGGCGAGACTGGGGAAACCCGGCGAACGGGGGCGCTACATTCTGGGCGTGCCGGGACATTATGGAAACAATGAAAAATATATGGCGGCGATGTTCGGCTTTGACCGTTTTGTCCGTTCCACCCGCCAGCCGCCGCGCGACAGCCGGTTCGGGTATTGGTATACGGATTTGAATTTTACATAAAAGCCGGTTGATCCTTTTGGAGAACTCTTGACAAAGGATAGCTTTTCTGGGTAGGATGGACACGGGTCAAATGCTTTCAGGTGTTTGGTTGGCAGCGGATCAAACTTGTCGGGAAACTGGGATAAGGATGCCTGTTGTTGGAAGCGGATAAATTTAAACGGAGGAAAAAACAGTGGCAGCAAAATTGACACGGGAAGAGAAATATATGAAAGCGGCGATCCGCGAGGCGAAGAAAGCCTGGGCGCTCGGAGAAGTGCCGATCGGCTGCGTGATCGTGTATGAGGACAAAATCATCGGCAGGGGTTACAACCGCCGGATGGTCGATCATAGCGCGCTGGCACATGCGGAGATCGCGGCAATCAAAAAAGCGTGCAAGCGCATGGGCGACTGGCGCCTGGAAGAATGCGAGCTGTACGTGACGCTGGAACCGTGCCCGATGTGCGCAGGGGCGATCGTGCAGGCGCGGATTCCAAAAGTTTACATCGGTTCCATGAACCCGAAAGCCGGCTGCGCCGGTTCGGTACTGAATCTTCTGGATGAAAAAGGATTCAATCATCAGGTGGAGACAGAAGAAGGACTTTTGGGCGAGGAATGTTCGATGATGTTGAAAGAATTTTTCAAAGAATTGCGTGAAAAGAGAAAAAAGAAGAAAGAAGAAAAAGCTGGTGAATGATTTCCACCAGCTTTTTGCATTCCATATTTTCCGTTCAAACCGAAAGGTACAGTCCTTATTTGATTACGTGGATCCAGCCCTCCGGAGCTTTGATGTGACCCATCTGGATGCCGGTCAGTGTCTCATAGAGTTTCTGGGTAACCGGACCCATCTTCTCCATACCTGCCGGGAAGCAGATTTCCTTGCCGTGGTCAACGATCTTGCCAACCGGGGAGATAACAGCTGCGGTACCGCACAGACCGCACTCTGCGAAATCTTTTACTTCGTCTAAGTATACTTCACGCTCTTCGGTCTCCATGCCAAGGTAATCTCTTGCAACCTGCAGGATGGAACGGCGTGTGATAGACGGAAGGATGCTGTTGGACTTCGGAGTTACCAGCTTGCCGTCTTTGGTGATAAAGATAACGTTTGCGCCGCCGGTCTCCTCGATCTTGGTACGTGTCTGCGGATCCAGGTAGATGTTCTCATCGAAACCGTTCTTATGAGCATCTACGATCGCATGCAGGCTCATCGCGTAGTTTAATCCGGCTTTGATGTGACCGGTTCCGTGAGGTGCTGCACGGTCGAAATCGCTGACGCGGATGGTGATCGGTTTAGCGCCGCCCTTGAAGTACGGACCTACCGGTGTACAGAATACGCGGAACTGATAGATGTTTGCCGGTTTAACGCCGATGATGGAATCATAACCGAACATATACGGGCGGATGTACAGGGTTGCACCGGAACCATACGGCGGTACGAATGCTGCGTTGGCTTCTACTACTTTTGTGATGGCGTCTACGAAGCGCTCCTTCGGGAATGGCGGCATTTCAAGACCTTTTGCGGAATTTTCCATACGCTCGCCGTTTAAGTCAGGACGGAACGTAACGATATGGCCGTCCTCGGTCGTATACGCTTTCAGACCCTCGAAGCAAGTCTGTGCATACTGCAGAACACAGGCACATTCATTCAGGGTAATATTCGGGTCGGAGGTAAGGGCGCCTTCGTCCCAGGAACCATTCTGATACATGGAAACATAGCGGTAATCCGTTGGCATATAGCCGAAACCGATGTTGCTCCAGTCGATATTTTTCTTTTCCATAATCGTTGCTCCAATCTTACAGAATTTTATGATTTAGTAACTGTTTGACTTTTTGCAGTCGCTAGATTTATACCTATTATAATGATTTCTTTCTTCTGTTGCAAGATTCTGGGATAAAAAATGATAAAAAAACAATAAAATTTATTCTTGTGTATTTTTATACAATGCTTGTTAGTCAAGCTCCGGCTTGACAAAACGGCGGCTGCCATGTATACTAAACAGGCTGACGGTCTGCAGGTCATTCCGTCATATAAGACCAAGTCATAAAGTTTCCGCACAGCCGGGGAGTTAGCGGTGCCCTGTACCTGCAATCCGCTATAGCAGGGGTGTTGTCCGACCGAGGGCGTTTTTACTGTGGGGCTGCCCCTGAAAAGTGGCGTTGAAGTCTGGGTCTTGCGCAACAGAAATCTGTGAACCGTGTCAGGGCAGGAATGCAGCAGCACTAAGCAGAAGCTTCTGTGTGCCGCAAGGCAGCCTGGACCGAGTTAACTGTCAGGGTAACGTCCATGGCATACGTTCGAAGCCGGGCGTGCGGATTTTTTTATTTCATAGGAAATTGCTTCCTATGAAATAAAAAATAGAAAATAATAGATACAGAAACAAGCATTTTTGCAGGTGTGTGAATATAGCCGGGATATGTGGAATTTGATTTGCCAAGGGGTAGGAATACCGTGCCGGAGCAGATTAAAAGCGCGTATCCCGGTATTTTTATGTCTATGATATTTGTAAGGAATTTTTTCTTGCCCGCGGGATATGATTGTATTATAATTACAAAATGGGTGTAGTTTATCCTGATATGGGGGTTGTTGGAAACTTAGAATAAGGGTAACTGTGAAGGTACTGGACGGTTATGAAGAAAGGGAAAGCGCTCATGAGAAGAATCGGTATGTTAACCAGCGGTGGCGACTGCCAGAGCTTAAATGCGACGATGCGAGGCGTGGCAAAATCGCTGTACAAGATGTTCGATGACATAGAGATAGTTGGATTTGAAGACGGCTATAAAGGTCTTATGTATGCAGACTACCGGATTATGAAACAGTCGGATTTTTCCGGGATTCTGACACGCGGAGGTACGATTCTGGGAACTTCCAGACAGCCTTTCAAGCTGATGCGGATGCCGGACGAGAACGGTCTGGATAAAGTGGAAGCGATGAAACACACCTATTACAAGCTGAAACTGGAATGTCTCGTCATTTTAGGCGGCAACGGCAGCCAGAAGACGGCAAATCTGCTGCGGGAGGAAGGACTCAATATCGTTTCTCTTCCGAAGACCATAGACAATGATCTCTGGGGCAGCGATCTTACGTTTGGATTCCATAGTGCGGTTGATGTAGCGACCAATGCCATCGACTGTATTCATACGACGGCGGCGTCTCATGGCAGAGTCTTCATCGTGGAGATCATGGGCCACAAGGTGGGATGGCTGGCGCTCTATGCAGGCATCGCGGGCGGAGCTGACATCATTCTCCTGCCGGAGATCCCGTATGATATTGATGTGGTGGTAAATGCGATCCGCAGCCGTACTAAAAATGGCAAGAATTTCACGATTCTGGCGGTCGCAGAGGGCGCGATTTCCAAGGAAAATGCAGCCCTGACCAAGAAAGAATTAAAAGAAAAGAAGAAAAATGGACCGGTTTATCCGTCGGTCGCTTACGAGCTGGGCGCCCAGATTTCCGAGCGGACGGGGCAGGAGATCCGTGTGACGGTTCCGGGGCATATGCAGCGCGGAGGCGAGCCATGTCCGTATGACCGCGTGATTGCGACGCGCCTCGGCGCGGAGGCAGCAGAGATGATCCGCCGCAAAGAATACGGCTATATGGTCGCTTTAAACAACAATAAGATTGAAAAAATTCCGCTCGCGGACATTGCCGGTAAATTAAAGATGGTCGATCCGAAGAGCGATATTATCCGGGAAGCTAAGGATGTAGGCATCAGCTTCGGCGATGAATAGTAAGGAAGTAGTAGTTTATGTCATATACAGCACTGTACAGAAAATGGCGTCCGACGTCCTTTGAAGAGGTCCGGGGTCAGGACCATATCGTAAAGACCCTGAAAAATCAGATCAACTCCGGGCGGATCGGGCACGCGTACCTCTTCTGCGGGACGCGCGGAACCGGTAAGACGAGTATTGCCAAGATCTTTGCACGGGCAGTCAACTGTGAACATCCGGTGGACGGCAGCCCCTGCGGCGAGTGCAGTATGTGCCGCCAGATTGCGGAAGGAGCTTCCCTCAATGTGGTGGAGATCGATGCGGCATCCAACAATGGTGTGGAAAATATCCGCGATATCCGGGAGCAGGTGCAGTACCCGCCGACGGACGGGCGCTACCGCGTCTACATCATTGACGAGGTTCATATGCTTTCGATTGGCGCGTTCAATGCGCTCTTAAAGACGCTGGAAGAACCGCCGTCCTACGTTATATTTATCTTGGCGACGACGGAGGTCCACAAGATCCCGATCACGATCCTGTCCCGGTGCCAGAGATATGATTTCAAGCGGATCTCGATCGATACCATCGCGGGACGGCTGGCGGAGCTGACGCAGGCGGAGCAGATCGATGTAGACGATCGGGCACTTAGGTATGTGGCACGTGCGGCGGATGGCTCGATGCGAGATGCGTTAAGTCTTCTCGATCAGTGCGTGGCATTCCATTTCGGGGAAAAGCTGACGTATGACAATGTGCTCGAGGTGTTGGGCGCGGTCGATAACCGCGTGTTTGGCAAGCTGTTTCAGGCGGTGCTTGCAAGTGATACGAAGGCGTGCATCCGTGAGATTGAGGAAATGATCATCCAGGGGCGCGATCTTTCGCAGCTTGTCAACGATTTCGTCTGGTATATGCGAAATCTCCTGATTGCCAAGACGACCGACGAACCGGGCGATATGCTCGATATGTCGGAGGAAAATCTGGCAGTTTTAAAGGAAGAGGCGGCAGGCGTTGATACGGAAACGCTGATGCGTTACATCCGTATTTTCTCGGAACTTTCCGGGCAGCTGCGCTACGCGTCACAGAAGCGGATTCTGGTGGAGATTGCCTTTATCAAGCTGACGACGCCGTCGATGGAACAGAATCTTGATTCCATTTTACAGCGGATTACGCTATTAGAGCAGAAAATGCAGGAAATGCCGGACAATCTACAGAAACTGGCGTCCCTTGCACCGGCAGCGGGGCAGGCGGCATCCTCCAAAACGGCTGTGGTGGAAACGCCGCCTGAGCCGAAGAAGGTATCCCTTCCACCGGCACAGTACGAAGATCTGATGCTGATGCGGAAAGAATGGGGACGGATTGCGTCCCTGAGCCAGCTTGTGGGTTCGATTAGACTCAGTCTTCCCAAGACAAGTGTAGAACCGGCGGGCGAAGGCTGCCTTTGCATTGTGTGTACAGATGAAAATACGTTTGGAATTATCAATCGGGAGCCTGAGCTTAAAAATTTGCAGGAAGTAGTGCAAGAAAAATACAAAAAGACTCTGCAATTTAAAGTCCGTTTAGAATCATCTGCTGTGCCGCAAAGAACGGTTTATGTCAGTGATGAGGATTTAAAGAACGCAATCCATACCGATGTGATTGTCGAAGAGGATGATTCCGTGTAGTGGAGCTTGCCAAAGATGAGCCTTGTTTTGTAATGCAAGAAGCTGTGATTAAATGCAGATAAATGATATTAGTGGGTTTATATGATATATAGAACCGGCTGCAATCGGCAGCCAGTCTGAATATAAATAAAAAGAAGTGAAAGAGAGGAATGACACCATGGCAAAACGTGGCGGTTTCCCAGGCGGTATGCCGGGCAATATGAACAATTTAATGAAGCAGGCGCAGAGAATGCAGCGCCAGATGGAAGAGAAGCAGAAAGAGCTGGAGGAGAAGCAGTACAGCGCATCCGCAGGCGGCGGCGCTGTAACCGTGACCGTATCTGGTAAAAAAGAGGTTCTTTCCGTGAAACTGTCTGAGGAAGTAGTGGATCCGGATGATATCGAGATGTTAGAGGATCTGATCGTGGCGGCGACCAACGAGGCATTCCGTCAGGCGGAAGAGGACAGCAGCCAGATGATGTCCCAGTTGACCGGTGGCCTTGGAGGTCTGGGAGGCGGATTCCCGTTTTAAGCGATGGATTATTACAGCAGTCAGATTAGCAAGCTAATCGAAGAATTGTCAAAACTTCCCGGAATCGGAAGTAAATCGGCGCAGCGTCTTGCATTTCATATCATCAATATGCCGGAAGAACAGGTCAGGCACTTGTCCGGCGCGATTCTGGAAGCCAAGCAGAATGTGCGTTACTGCAAGGAGTGCTGCACATTGACTGATAAGGAACTGTGCCCGATCTGCAGCAGCGACCGGCGAGATCATGAGACGATCATGGTGGTGGAAAATACGCGCGATCTGGCGGCATATGAAAAGACAGGAAAATACAACGGGGTCTATCATGTGCTGCATGGGGCGATCTCCCCGATGCTGGGGATCGGGCCGGGCGACATCCGGCTCAAGGAGCTGATGACTCGCCTGCAGAAAGAGGAGGTTCGTGAGGTCATTATCGCAACCAACTCAAGCCTGGAGGGCGAGACGACCGCGATGTATTTGAGCAAGCTGATTAAGCCGACAGGGATCCGGGTGACGCGAATCGCCAGCGGCGTTCCGGTCGGGGGCGACTTGGAATATATTGATGAGGTAACGCTTCTGCGCGCGCTGGATGGGCGTACAGAGCTGTAGCCGGTGAGCAAATAAAACGTTACTGGGCACGTATGCGTGAACAGTAACAATAAAACTTCTGCCGCGGCAGGAAGTTAGGAGATGCATAAGATGGATAAATACGAGTTTAACATCAAGGTAGAGCAGATTAAGAAACTGGTCAACAAGGGAGATTTCGAGACGGCGATGAAGATCGCCGATACCATCGACTGGCGTCGTGTACGCAGCACCAGCCTGCTTACGATGATTTCCCAGATTTATGAGAAAAATGCAGAGTATCAGGATGCCAAGGATATTTTATTGCTGGCATATGAGAGAGCGCCGCTTGGAAAGGGGCTTTTATATAAGCTGACTGACCTTGCACTGCGTGAAAATAATATTCAGGAGGCAGAGGCATATTACCGGGAGTTTTGTGAGCTGTCCGGCGATGACCCGCGCCAGTACCTGCTTCGTTTCCTGATTCTGGAGGCGAAGGATGCGCCGTTAGAGCAGCAGATCAATTCTCTGGAGAGATATTGTCAGGAAGAGCTGGATGAGAAATGGCTGTACCACCTGGCAGAGCTTTATCATCAGGCGAACCAGGCGGACGACTGTGTGCGGATCTGCGACAAGATCATGCTGATGTTCGGTCTTGGCAAATATGTGGATAAGGCAATGGAACTGAAACTTCAGTATGCGCCGCTGACGAAATATCAGATGGATCTGGTAGAAAACCGCGAGAAGTACGAAGAGAAGCTGCGTGCGGTGGAAGAAGAGTACAAGAACGGTACATACCGCAAGCCGGAGCCGGAAGGAGAGTATCTGGATACGGATGAGCCGGAGGCAGAGCTGGACGACGAACCGGAGAATGAGCCGGAGGGACAGCCAGAGCAGGCAGAACCAGAAGAGAAGGCAGGAAAACCGAAAGCTGAGACAAAACCGGCGGACGAGAAAGTAGAAAAGGCTGCGCTGGACGAGGATGTAGTAGCAAGCCTTCATGAAGCACAGGCGGAAGAAGCGCTGGCAAAAGAAGTGTCCAAGATCAAGCCTTACGATGAGGAAGAGGGCGCATCCGAAGGGGAGACACGTGTTTTCAGGAATCTCCGCGACCTGGAACCGGCAGAGGAAAAGAGCGAGGAAGCTCCGATTCATGAATTTGAAGAGGAAGAAGAAACCATAGTGGAAGACTGGGATTTCGAACCGGAAGAGGAAGAAGAGGAGATCAAGGAATCGAATCATCTGATGATCGAGGCGGAAGATCCGGCAGCCGGTCTTGCGATGGCACTTGATTCCCTGAAAAAGATTCACCGCGAGCTGGGGACCAAGCATCCGGTTGCCAAGATCAGCGGCGCAAACCTTTCTCATCGCGGCATCGCATCGGTGGCGGAGCGCCTGGCAGGCAAGGATCTGGTGGTCGAGCATGCAGCCGATCTGGACGATTTGACGGTGGAAGAGCTGGAAGAACTGATGACACAGGATGAAACCGGCATGGTCGTTGTTCTGATTGATACGCAGGCACGTTTAGAGCAGATGCACCGCGCATATCCGGCATTAGCAGAGCGTTTCCAGTATATCGGCTGTGAAAACCAGAAAGACGATGCAGCGAAGCTGGCACAGGCGCGCGAGGAAGAGCTGAAACGCCAGCAGGCGCAGCAGGAAGCAGAAGCAGCCAGAAAACGCCAGGCAGAGCGTGAAGCGGAGATCCGCCGTCAGGCAGAAAAAGAGGCAGAGGAAAAACGCAGACAGCAGGAAGCAGCAGCCCGCCGTGAGGAAGAAGAGCGCGCCAAGGAAGAAGCACAGGCACTGGCAGCCAAAGAAGCAGAAGAAGCGCGTAAAGCGGAGGAAGATCGCCGTCTGGCAGAGCAGCAGAGAGAAGAACTGCGCCGTCAGGAAGAGGCAAGACGCGATGACGAGCCAGAGTATGAAGACGAAGAAGATCACTACGAGAAGGACGAGTATGAGCCGGAGGATGATTATGCGCGTGGCGGCTATCGTGATGATTATAAGGACGATTACAAAGACAGCTATAAAGACGAACGCGAGGACGACGAGTATTCCAATTATCCAGAGGATGAGCCGGAAGAGAAACCGTCCAAAAAGTCCGGTGATATGGATGTTGAGGAGTTTGTTCAGTATGCCTGCAAATATGCATCGGAGATCGACTGCAGTATTTCGGGAAAGAGCATGCTGGCTCTGTACGAGCGTGCTGAGATGATGGAGGAGGACGGAGAACCGCTTACCAAGACAAGTGCCGAAGATTTGATCGAGGAAGCTGCAGATAAGGCGGAGAAGAAATCCTTCAGCGGACTGTTCTCATCGAAATATGATAAGGATGGACTTCTGATTCTGAAAGAGAAACATTTTTTTGATTAATTAAAACAATTCGAGAAATTTTAAAATTAAAACTAATTAGTAAAAGAGAGCGCTGCGGGGGAATGCTTCCCGGCAGCGTTTTCTGGTAGTGGACAGTAAAAAGAGATACGGGAGAGAAAGATGGGAACACGGTTAATAGCCCTCGATTTAGATGGGACACTGTTAAATGAAAAAATGCACGTGTCGGAAAAAACAAG
The DNA here is from genome assembly GCF_003477745.1 of Clostridium sp. AF35-15. Classification (NCBI taxonomy): domain Bacteria; kingdom Bacillati; phylum Bacillota; class Clostridia; order Eubacteriales; family Clostridiaceae; genus Clostridium; species Clostridium sp. AF35-15. The sequence continues at coordinate 37,901 of NZ_QUDY01000018.1, forward strand.
ACAGGTGATGGAACTGTGCGCGCAGCGGGGGATTGAGATTGTCCCGGCGACCGGGCGCGCGCTCCCGGCAGTGCCAGAGGAGGTTTTGAGCCTGCCGGGCGTCCACTATGGCATATTTACAAATGGAGCGGTCGTCCGGGATTTCGGGAAAAATACCTGGGTGTCGGAAAGCTGCCTGAGCTGGGAAGAGACGATCCGGGTGATTGAGGTGCTGCGCCGGCATCCGGTTATTTACGATATGTATGTATCGGAGGGCGGCGTCAGCGAGACGCGATTGCTGGCACAGCTGGAAGAATACGGGATACCGGAACGTGAATGCGCCTATATCCGGGCGACGCGCCGGGCAGTTACTGACATGGTGGAGTATCTGCGGGAGAAAAAATGCCCGGTGCAGAAGATGAATTTAAATTTTAAGGACCGGGAGAGCAAGCAGGCAGTCCGGGCAAAGCTGGAAGCGATGCCGGAGGTTCTGGTGACCTCCTCGCTTCCGTGGAATCTGGAACTCAACGCGGCGGGCATCACAAAGGGAAGCGGGCTGCGGAATCTCTGTCAGTATCTGGGAATTGAAGCGGAGGAGACGATGGCATTTGGAGACGGCGAAAACGACTGGCCCATGCTGGAGGCAGCAGGAATCGGCGTAGCGATGGAAAATGGCGCCCCATTTTTAAAGGAACGCGCAGACCGGATTGCCGCTTCGAACCGGGAAGAGGGCGTAGCGGAGGCGATCAGACAATGGGTGCTTATATAAAAGAAAACTGGCTGTTCGTGGTGGTGGCAGTCTATCTGGTTTCCATGGTACTGTACGGGCATTACCGCGGATTTGTCCGCCTGGCAGTCTCGGCCGTTTCCCTGGTGCTGTCGCTGGGGGTGGTTCATTTTGGTGCGCCGTCTGTCGCGAATCTGCTTCGCAGCAATGAGGTGGTCTATCAGGCGGTGGAGGACAGCGTGACGAAATTTATCCAAAAGGACGATGAGGCGGAAAATGAGGCAGCTGACGCGGCGCCGCCATCCGTACAGCGCAGTATTATTGAAGAAATGGAGCTTCCGGAACAGTTAAAGGATGCGCTTCTGGAGAATAATAACAGCGAAGTTTACGAGGCGCTGGGTGTAAGCAGCTTTACCCACTACGTCAGCCGTTATCTGGCAAACAGCCTGATCAATATTATAAGTTTTTTTCTGCTGTTTGCAGCCGTGTTCGGCGGACTGCGTGTTCTGTCCGTATCGCTCAATGTGGTCTCCCGGCTGCCGATCATATCGGAACTGAACCGTTTGGCAGGTGCCGTGCTGGGGGGTGCGGAAGGGATCTTTTTCGTCTGGATTGCAGCACTGCTTATTACACTGTTCTCGGCAACGGCGATTGGTGAACTTTTCCTGAACCAGATAGAAAGCAATATCTGGCTGACCTGGCTGTATGACCACAATATGCTTGGAAGCATCCTGATGGGTGTTGTGAAACGGATTATTTAAAAGCATATAGAGAAAAACTGTGATATTGAAAAACGGCACACCGCATTCTCGCTACTTAGTGATGAGTTAGGTGTGCCAAATTTTTTATCTCAGTCGAGAAGACTCCCACCTCTTTAGGTGGCGAGTAATAGCAAATTTGTCTCAGTGGGAGTTGGGTCTTCGGCTGAGATAAACGCTTCGCGAGGATGCGCAATGATTCTGTATGGAATATGTCAGCGAAAAAACAAGTGAAAATCGCTTGACAAGTTAATGCTGAAATGGTAAACTTTAACTCTAACGTGTTTTGACGTTGGTCTGCATATGCAGGGAAAATCGAATATCACAGGTTTTCTTATTTGCGAAAATGTTTTGAAAATTAAGAAAAAATAGTTGACAACGACAACTGCCTATGATATGATATTCAAGCTGTTGAGCGAAAGCTCAGCTGCGAAAAATAAAATAAAAAAGTTGTTGACAAAGACAACTGCTTGTGGTAATATAAATGAGCTGTCAATGAGACAACAACAAAGAACCTTGAAAACTGAACAGTATGTAAAACCCTGAAAATTCTAAGAACAAAGGCTTTTGGTTAAGCCTTGAAGTTCAAGAGAACATTCAGAACAAAACCAAAACAACAGTAATAACGGTTAAAATTAGCCAAGCGAATTTTGACTGGAATCAAAACTTTAACATGAGAGTTTGATCCTGGCTCAGGATGAACGCTGGCGGCGTGCTTAACACATGCAAGTCGAACGAAGCAATCTAACGGAAGTTTTCGGATGGAAGCTGGATTGACTGAGTGGCGGACGGGTGAGTAACGCGTGGGTAACCTGCCTCAC
>NZ_QUDY01000019.1:0-4448 GCF_003477745.1 Clostridium sp. AF35-15
ATGGTTAAGGATAGGTAAGAGGAAGTTATTTCCTAAAAGGATGAAAGATAGAAGTAGAAGAAATTCAGTGTGCAGTTTTGAAGGTATATAAACGTTCAAGAAAATCAAATATAAACGTGGATGACGGGGTGTGGCTCAGCTTGGCTAGAGCGCCTGGTTTGGGACCAGGAGGTCGCAGGTTCGAATCCTGTCACCCCGATTCTTACAAGTATGCGCGAGTGGCTCAGTTGGTGGAGCGCGACCTTGCCAAGGTCGAGGCCGCGGGTTCGAGTCCCGTCTCGCGCTCTTTTATATTATTGCGGAAGCTTTGATTCATCAGGGTTTCCGCTTTTTTGCATTTTCATTTTTATGTAGACAGTTGTAGACACCTGAAGACAATATATACGCTTACAGACTGTTTAAAAGCAATTTGTTAGAATAAATGTATCGCAGAGTAAAAGGAGGAAACCAAATGAGCAAAGTATTAATTCTAAACGGAAGTCCACGTGTAAACGGCAACACATCCATTGCCATCCGGGAAATGGAGAATGTATTTCGAAATAGTGGGGTAGAGGTAACAACCATACAGATTGGAAATAAAGATATCCGGGGCTGTATTGCCTGTAACCAGTGCAGCGAAATTGGAAAATGTGTGTTTGATGATATCGTAAATGAGCTGGCACCTCTCTTTGAGGCGGCGGATGGCCTGGTGATTGCCAGTCCGGTCTACTATGCATCGGCTAATGCGACGCTGATTGCCTGTCTTGACCGCTTGTTTTACAGCACGTCCTTTGATAAGAGCATGAAGGTGGGTGCCAGTGTAGTCTGTGCACGCAGAGGCGGCTGCTCAGCGACTTTTGATGAATTGAACAAATTTTTTACCATCAGCAATATGCCGATCGCATCCAGCAGATACTGGAACAGTATTCACGGCTGTGAGAAAGGGGAGGCAGAGATGGATGAGGAAGGCAAGCAGACGATGCGGATGCTTGCAAAGAATATGACATTTCTTATGAAGTCCATCGAGCTTGGCAAGAAAGAATATGGTCTTCCGGAACAGGAGGAGCGGACGGCGACGAATTTTATTCGCTAAGTTTAAGGGAGTCAGAGCATTTTTGATAATGTAGTCCATGCGCCGGCTGGATGGAGATACGATTTCGAAAATGAGATCGGGAGCGCCGCAACAGCCGCGGTCGGTCAATTTATTCGGATCACAGATAAGAGAGATATCCGGCTCAACCCAATCTTTATCATCCGCATCCAGATTGACAGCGAAAGGAGGCGGATAAACGCGGCATTCTCCGCCGTTGGACTCGATATAATTTCCAAGAAGGTGAGAAATCTGGTAGGAAATTTCCTGATAAATCCGGCTCGGAGGTGCCATATTATAAAATTGCCCGTCGATCAGCTCTGCACGCTGCCCGTCGGGCAAATTCCAGTAATCTTTTGAAATATAGGTATACCTATACCTAAAAGTATATTACAGGAAGAAATTATTTTCAATCATCCGTACGTATTCGCAACCAATCCCAGATAACCTCAGCGTCGTATCCAGTCATATGGATAATGATGACCGGATAATCGCGAACCGTCTCATATGGAAGTTTACCGGAACCGTCATGCATCCATCACAGGAAAAGGCTGTAGCGGACGATGGCATACTCTAACGCGATCCCCTGCATCTGTAGAATCATATCTTCCAGTCCGCTGCCTGGTTCCAGTAGAGCGGAAAAGAACGCATTTGCCAGAAAATGACGAAGAGGCATCTGATAGAGCACCGATGCATTTCGAAATTTTTCCCAGGGTAGTTCAATATCGCAGATCAGTGAGCGTAGCTGCGGGAGAGTCCTTCGGAAAATTTCTGTGGACAGGATATGCATGAGGGGAGATTCCCGGGGGATTTTGAGCGGAAATATGGTTGGGTGGCAAAAGTTCACGCGCCATTTGGATAAAATCCTGCATGACAGGAGACAGAAACTTGCTCTGATGCCACGCCAGATGAACGGTATTTTGAAAAGAAAAATCCGAAAAATAGATCCGGGAAATGGCACTGAGTCTCAGCTCAGTTTCGATCATAGCGCTTGGCAGAATTGTGACGCCAAGCCCCAGGCGGACGGCTTCGAGAATGGCCTCTTGCGAGGTGCTTTCCCAGGCAGGGGTGACCTCACAGCCGGTCTGGCGGATGGCATTTTGAAATACTTCATAGGAGGTGCTGCCGACTTCGCGAAAGAGCAGCGGTTGTTTCATAAATGTATTGATGGAAACGGTTTTTCCTGCCATCGGGTGTCCCGGCGCGCAGATGGCGGTGTAGTGTTCCTGAAACAGGGGAGTCAGGGCAATCTGTTCGGAGTGGATGGTTCCGCCGACGATTGCAAGATCTAGCGCTCCATTTAAGAGCATGGCTTCCGTCTGTGCGGTCGTCTGTATATGGACCTGCGTGTGCACCTGGGGATATGTCTCTTGAAATAGCTGCATGAAACGTGGCAGATAGGAAATCCCCACGTTGGTGCTGGCACCGATGCGGAGAACTCCGCTGATTCCGGAATTGGAAAATGCCAGCTCCATTTCATCGTACATCTGGATAAAATGGCGTGCATAGTCGAGAAAACGCCGCCCTTCGCCGGTAATTCGCAGACGCTGGTTGATCCGGTCGAAAAATAATGTTCCGTAGTGTTCTTCGAGCTCCCGGACGGCGGTGCTGACGGTTGGCTGCGTCAGGTAGAGATTGCGTGCCGCCTGTGTAATGCTTCCGGCGGATGCTACTTCGATAAAAATTCGGAAATGCCGCAGTGTCATGAAAACTCCTTTCCTGAATGTTTCATAAGGAGTGGGAAACATTCGTATCTGTGTGTTTGTCCTGCTTTTTGCCTGCCGTCAGAAAGGTTATTTTTGACGGCGCTGCTTTTATAGACGATCATAGATGTCTTGATAAGAACTATATATAAATTATAGTAATTTTAAAATGAATTGGCAAGTGTTATAATGGGCACAGAAAAAGGAATGTTGTTTTGCGTGAAGGAGAACTGGGAGAGACAAAAGATAAAATAGAAAAAGGGGGAATGGCAGATGAAACAGAAGCATCGACTGCTGGTTTTATTTTTAAAAACACTTTATATCAGCGCATTTACATTCGGGGGCGGTTTTGTCATTGTGACATTTATGAAGAAATGTTTCGTGGATGAGCTTCACTGGATTGATGAACAGGAAATGCTTGATTTTACCGCACTGGCACAGTCCTGTCCGGGCGCGATTGCGGTAAATGGGGCAATTTTGGTTGGCTGGAAAGTATATGGGTTTGCCGGAATGGTGGTGGCAGTCATCGGAACGATTCTTCCGCCGATGGCGATTCTGGCGGTTTTATCCGTCTGTTACGCCGCGTTTGCGTCGAACGTCTGGGTGGCAGCAGCACTAGAGGGAATGCGAGTCGGCGTGGCAGCTGTGATTCTGGATGTTTCCTGTGGGCTGGGAGTGAATGTTCTGAAGGAAAAAAAGCTGTATTCAATTGCAATCATGATAATTGCGTTTCTGGCTGATTTTGTGCTGGATGTGAATGTAATCTATATCATTGCGGCGGGTATTCTGGCGGGAACGATTCGATTTATCTGGATGAGAAAACGTGAGAAGACGGCCGGTGCGGTATAGAGGGGGAGAATAGATATGATCTATATACAATTATTTTTGAGCTTTCTGCAGATAGGGCTTTTCAGCGTGGGCGGCGGCTACGCGGCGATTCCACTGGTACAGAGCCTGATTGTGGAACGACAGGGATGGATCACGATGACGGAGTTTACGAATCTTATCACGATCGCGGAAATGACGCCGGGACCGATTGCGGTCAATTCAGCAACCTTTGTCGGAATTCGGATAGCGGGACTTCCGGGGGCGGTTGCGGCAACCTGGGGATGTATTTTCCCATCTTGTATCATTGTATCGGTATTGGCATACATATATCGGCGTTACCGTGGCGGCTCTGCGATGGGAAGTATTTTAGGCAGTCTTCGCCCAGCGGTAGTGGCGCTGATCGCAGGTGCCGGACTTTCGATGCTACTGGCAGCAGTTCTTCCAGAGGTAAATGGGGAGAGGATGATCCAGTGGGGCAGCCTGGTTCTTTTTTCGGCAGCTTTTATAGCGCTCCGTAAATGGAAACTGAACCCAATTCTTGTGATGTGGGTCTGCGGCGGTGTCAGCCTGGCAGTTAAATTGATTGAGTATCATTTGTAGATAAGGTAGTATAAGAATAGGTAATAGATATAAATGAGAGTGTAGATGGAGATTGAAAGCTGTATTTATGAATGGATGGAAATGGCATCGAATTCTTTTGATTCGATGCCATTTCTGGGATTAGGGGAAATAGATGCATAGACTTCAAATGGTTAGAATATTCTAAAAAATCACAACAAAATAAAAAGAATAACAAATATAGAAAAATCGTTGACAATCCTTGGAAACTCTGGTATCATAACATACGT
>NZ_QUDY01000019.1:4458-4697 GCF_003477745.1 Clostridium sp. AF35-15
CAAATATAGAAAAATCGTTGACAATCCTTGGAAACTCTGGTATCATAACATACGTCCTTGAGACAAGGGCAAATCAATCGAGGAAATAAGAGCGGAAACGCAAACGGGTTTCTGAGAAAGATTAAAAATAAAATAAAAAAGTTGTTGACAAAGTCAATTGCTTATGATAATATAAATAAGCTGTCGATGAGACAACAACAAAGAACCTTGAAAACTGAACAGTATGTAAAACCCTGAAA